>DASVVZ010000225.1:0-11855 GCA_036389875.1 Pyrinomonadaceae bacterium | reverse complement strand
AAAGAGGGGTGAGTAAATTTTCATCCCTCTCTTTCGCGCCCCTCTGCCTGGTGCCTGTCGAACAAGTTTCCCTTGATTCCTCAATCGCCGTGAACTAATATCCATCCTTCCCAAGGGGCGCTTTAGCCAAAGTAAAAGCCGTATTCTCAGGTCAACTTCAGCCAACTGAAAGTGTTACAAGCTCCATCCTGGCCTCTGCAGGAGCAGGACGCTATCTCATCCGATCTCCAACCGAAGAGGAAAACTATGCTTAAAAAATATGTCCCTCGCGCGTCCAGATTCAGCATGCTGATTTCAATCTTATTCTTATTGTCCGGCGCGGCCCTCGCCCAATCGCAGGCCACCACCGGAAACATAGAAGGCCGTGTCCTTGACCCCAACGGCGCTGCCATCCCGAACGCTTCGGTCACGGCGAAGAATCAGCAGACGGGACTGGAGAAGACCGCCACGACGGATGATGAAGGCAACTATCGTATTATCTTTCTGCAGCCCGGAACCTATAACGTGCGCACAGTGGCGCAGGGCTTCGCCCAGTCGGATTTGAACGGCGTCGTGGTGACCGTTGGCGGCAAGACGCCCCTGGAGATAAGGGTCACCGTCAGCGGCGTCGTCAATCAGGTGGAGGTGACGGGCGAAGCTCCCGTGGTTGAGACTACTCGCACCTCCGTCTCCACGACCGTTAATCAGAAGGCCATAGAAAACTTACCCGTCAATGGCCGCAACTACCTGGACTTCGCCACGCTCACGCCCGGAGTCGTGCGCGACGTGACGCGCGAGGGCGACCTCTCAGTCGGAGGCCAGAAGGGAACGCTCAATAATCTTCAGGTTGACGGAACCGACAACAACAACACCTTCTTCGGCCAGGCCTTCGGGCGCACCGGCGTTCGCCCGCCTTACCAGTTTTCCGAAGAGTCTGTGCAGGAGTTTCAGGTAAACCAGAACGGCTTTTCGGCAGAGTTCGGGAGAGCGGGCGGCGCTGTCATCAACGTCGTCACGCGCAGCGGAACGAACCGCTTCTCGGGCGGCGTCTTTGAGTATTTCCGCGACGAGTCGTTGAACGCCAACACGGCGAATTTGAAGGCCACGCAGGCGCAGCAGGGCCGTCTTAACAAGCGGCCTCCGTTTCAGATTAACCAGTTCGGCGGGCGCTTCGGCGGGCCGATTGTAAAGAATCGCGCCTTCTTCTTTTTCACCTATGACGGGCAGCGCCAGAGCCTGCCCAACCCCGTGGAAGCTCCGAATCTGTTTGTGCAGCCCGCAGCCATACAATTGCTTCTGCTGCCGCGCCTGGGAACCTATGCCATCAGTCGCAACCAGGATGTCTTCATGCTTAAAAGCGACATCAGCATAACGGCCAACAACCAGTTGAGCCTGCGCTACAATCAGCAGAATTTTACGGGCGTCAACAACGAGTTTACGGGCCAGCTCGCCACGGAAGAGCATTCGGGCGACAGCCTTGCCAGGACGAATACCTTCTCGGGCAATCTGGCTTCGACCATCACGTCGAGCATCGTCAACGAATTTCGCTTCCAGTTTGCGCGAGACAAAGAGCCGGGCGGCGCTAACAGCGACCTGCCCGAAACGCAGATAAACACGGGCGGCGGGTTTCTACTGCTGGGCCGCAACAACTTCAGCCCGCGCGAGACCACTATCAAGCGCGTGCAGTTTATAGACAACGTCTCTTACGTGCGCGGCGCGCATAACTTCAAGACCGGCGTAGACCTGAACTTTGACCGCATACTGAACTTCTTCCCCGGCTTCTTTAACGGCCAGTACACGTTCAACTCGTACGCGGATTTCGCCGCCAACATTCCCTCGGCCTTCACGCAGAGATTCGGAGTGCCGGGCACGGACGGGGCCACGACCATGCCGAACAGCTCCGACTTCGCCATCTTCGGACAGGACGACTGGCGCGTGACGCCGAAGCTGACGCTCAACCTTGGCGTCAGGTATGACCTGCAATCTCTGGCCCGCCCGCCCCTGCGTAATCCAGACCCTGTGCTGCTGGCCGCAGGATTGGACACGAGCATAGAGCCGAGCGACACCAACAATATCGCGCCGCGCTTCGGCTTCAGCTATGCCTTTGACGAAAAGACTGTGCTTCGCGGCGGTTACGGAATATTCTACGGGCGCACGACGGCCATCATGCTCGGCACTGCCCATTCCGGCAACGGCATTCAGACGACCGGCATAACGCTTTCGAGCAACGCCGCGATCGTCGCAGCCGGCCTCACCTATCCGAACATCTTCACCTCTATTCCGACAGGAGTTGCGCCGCCCAGGCCCGACCTCTTCATCTTTACGCCTGACTACGCGCAGCCCTACGTGCAGCAGGGACGCCTGGGCTTTGAGCGTGAAATACTGCCGAACATGAGCCTGTCCGTGACCTACATGTTCTTCAAGGGCGTGCATCTTTCGCGCACCCGCGACGTGAACCTTTTCCCGCCCGTGCCTACCACGGCCACGGGCTTCGACGGGCAGACCTACACGGTGCTGCGTTTTCCGGGCACGGGCGCGACCGCCGCGGCGCAGTTCACTTCGACGACGCCGCTCAGGCCCTTTGCCAACTACAACCGCATAAGCCTGTTTGAGAGCACGGCCAACTCGCTCTACAACGGGCTGGCCGTGCAACTGATGCGGCGCTTCACGCGCGGGCTACAGTTCACAGCCTCTTACACCTTCTCGCGCTCAAGGGATGACAAGCCAGACCAGACGGCCGTGGTGCCGGGCGGCGGCGATGACGCCAAGGTGGTTCAGAACTCCTTCAACATAAGAGACGACTGGGCCATCTCGGACGTGGACATTCCGCACCGCTTCGTCTTCAGCCCCGTCTACGAGCTTGGAACCTTCACCCGGAGCGACAATCCGCTTGTGCGGGCGCTGCTCTCGGACTACACCTTCTCCGGCATAGTGCAGTTTCAATCAGGCTTTCCCTATACGGCTACGGTGGGCGCGGACCTGAACCGCGACGGCAACTCGCGTAATGACCGCGTGCCGGGACTTGAGCGCAACACTTTCCGCACGCCCGCGGTTTACCAGTTCGACGTGCGGGTGACGCGCAACATACGGCTCGGAGAAACGATGCGGCTGCGGCTGATTGCCGAAGGCTTTAATATCTTCAACCGCGCCAACGTGGGGCCTGCGCCGGGCGGCGGCGGCCAGGGTTACGTCAATACGAACTACTTCCGTAACTTCACAGCCACGTCCGTGGGCGGCGTCAACACCCTGACGCTCAACGTGCCGCTGGCCAGCACGGCCTTCGGGACTTCCAGAACATTCCTGACGCAGAGGCAGGTTCAGCTCGCCGTCAAGTTCGATTTCTGAGAAGCGTGCGGAGGATAAAAGAAGAAGCGAGCCGGCTTTGAGAGTTTAAGCCGGCTCGCTTTTTAACTTTTGTCTATACAGGCTTAACGCCTGCCCGCGTTCAGTATGCGAAGCAGCGCCAGGAAGATGTTGAAGGCGTCCAGGTAAAGAGAGAGCGCGCCCGCCACGTACTCATTCGTCGGATAGCGGCGAATGATGTTAGAGGTGTCGTAGAGCACGAAGCCTGAGAAGAGCAGCAGCGTGGCAGCCGCCACCGCAAAGCCCAGCGCCGACGAGGCTACGAAGATGTTCAGAAGGCCCGCCAGGACGACAACTATCAGGCCCGTCACCATCATCCCGCGCAGAAAGCTGAAGTCCTTCTGCGAGATAAAGACGTAGGCCGTCAGGCCGCCGAAGATTCCTACCGTCAGCAACCCGGCCTGAATTATCGAGGCCGGATTAACCTGGCTGAAGTACCACAGAACCGGCGAGATTATCACGCCCGTCAGCGTCGTAAAGCCGAAGAGCGCCACTAGATTCAGGCCCGGCACATGCCTGAGCGCCTGCGCGCCCATGACGCCGCCGAGCATCAGTAGCAGCGTAATCCAGGGGCTACGCGCCATCAGCATCATGAGCGGCGGAAACGCAAATCCGAGCAGGACGCCGCCGACCGCAAACAGCGTTGCCAGAAAGAAGAGCGCGTAGACTTTGCGTATAAAGCCCAGCCTCTCGGCCAGACTCACCTGTGCCGCGGTAGGCTGCGCCAGAGCGCCCCAGCCCTGCTCGTCGGGCGCGCGCCATGCTCCCGGCTGCTGCTGTTGACGCTGGTTCTGAGATTGAAATGGATTCATCTTAAGCTTTTCCTTTTCTTGTTCTCTCGAAAAATTCCGAGCGCCACGCGCGCGCCCGCCAAGCTCTTTTCGACAATTTCGAGTGACCGCTCTTTAGATGATTGAGCATGGGCCACGGATGTATTGAGGTTAACACGGCCCGGCGCGTAGAGTACACTTCCCTGGATAGAAGGACTTACAGGAAAAGCCCTGAAAAAGTTGAAACTTTCCGGGGGCGTCTGCCACTAACTGATTGAGACTTATGATGAAGCGGCTAGCGATTGAGGGAGCGGGGCTGGGCGCGTATGCTGGTACTCTCGGGATGAACGGTTCAGAAGAACTGATTGCACGGGCTCGCCTGGGCGAGGACGCGGCCTTTCAGTCCATCTTTGACCGTTACAGCCGCCCCATTCTCAGTTTCATTTACGACATGACGGGCAAGCGCGATGTCGCCGAAGAGTTGGCGCAGGAGACATTCGTGCGCGCCTACAAGGGATTAGCCGGGCTCAACGATGCCGAAAAGCTCTCGACGTGGCTCTTCGGGATTGCGCGCAACTGTGCCCTTGAGCACCTGCGCGCTCATCGCCGCGACTCGCACAAGGTGGAGATGGACGACCCGCAGGTTCTGAACCTGAGCAACTCGGAGCCTCTGCCCGAAGGTGAGCTGTTGAACAAGGAGTTCAACGAAGTGATACGCCGGGCGCTGGAAGCGCTGGACGAAGACAAGCGCATGGTCTTTACGCTCAAGGTCTTTCACCAGCGGAGCTATGAGGAGATAGCCGACATCACGGGCTTTTCCATCCCGAAATTGAAGACCGATTTGCACCGCGCACGGCGCGAGATGCGCCGTCGCATACGGCCATATTTAGGAACCAGCTATGAAGTGTGAAGATTGTCAGAAGGTTTTAGAAGAATATTTCGACGGCGAGCTTGAGGAGCGCGCAGAGGCGGACGTACGCGCGCACTTGATGAGCTGCGAGCAGTGCCCGCGCGCATTGGAAGAGTTGAGCGACGAGCAGAACGTTTACGCGCTCTACGTGCGGGACGCGGATGTCACCCCGGCGCTCTGGGCCCGAATCAGTGCCCGAATCAGCGAGGAAGAGAGAGCGCGTAAAGGGTCTCACATAGCTAGATGGCGCAGGCTCCTTGCGGGAGCTTTTGCCACGCCGCGCCTGAGCCCGGCGCTCACCTTCGCGCTTCTGGTTCTCTCCGTCGGAGCGACCGCGGGACTCATGAAGTACATGCAGTCGAGCACCGACCAGTCACAGCCAGTCGCCCGCACGCAGCCCGATAAAGCTCGGCCCGCACAGCCGTTGATTGTCGACCAGCCGATTCAGAGCAGGGACGCGAAAGAGGCCGAGCCTGTCGAAGGTGGGAACGAGCCGTTCGCGCAGCGTGGTGAAAGAAGCGAGGAGAAGCCGGCTCCGGCCTACAGGAGCGCGGACAGATTCGAGGGCAGGCGCGCCGCTGCCGCCGCGCCCGACACTGTCGGCCTCCCCTACGAAGCGTCGCCCGAACAACTCGTGCGCGAGGCCGAGCAGAAGTACAGGGCCGCCATTGCTATGCTGGCACGCGACGCCAAGCGCCGCCGCACCCTGCTTGAGCCTGACATGCGCGAGCGCTTCGACCAGACGCTTGCGGCAGTCGACCGCACCATCAACGAGACGCGCAACGCCGCGCGTCGGCAGCCCGACGACCCCGTTGCCGTGCAGTACATGCTGGCCGCCTACGCCAAGAAAGTAGAAGTCCTGAGAGAGATGGCCACCTACAAGGCCTACGATAGAGATATACAGTAAGCGAAAGAGTAGAGAAGATAGAGGTTTATGAAAAGAGCCGCAATCATGCTCTCTGTCCTGCTGGCGTTCGCGCCCTGCTCCGCGCAGGCGCAAACGACCGTCAAGCCCGGGCAGGAGTCCGACAAAAGGATGACAGGCGCAGGCGGACAGGCTACGGCGACCGGCGACCAGCCCAAACAGGTCTCGCTCAAGCTGGCAGAGGGCGACCGTATAACTCTACGCAATCGTTTCGGCCCTATAGTCGTGACGGGCACGGACGGGGACTCGCTCGAGGCCACCGTGACGGAGATTAAGCAGGGAACGACTCCCTACAAGTATAGACTCGCTACATCCCAGGGAAGGGGAAAAATCGTGATTGCCACATCGGTCACGACTACTGACCAGGGCATGGGCAAAAGGGAGAATAGAGCCAGCGGCACAGGCACATCGCAGGGAACAGCTTCATCATCAACCGTAACGACACAGCAATCGACGCGAACCCCCAGCCCCGCGCAGCCTACCCGGCCCGGGCCGTCACCTCTGCCGCAGCCGCGCGCGCCAGCACCGGCGGCGCCGCGAACAATGCCGACGCGGCCTGCCGCGACGCCGCGGCCTGAAGTCAGGGAGGTTACGTCGCAGGATTCTCTGCGCGGCGTAGGAGATCTGAGGCTGGAAGTCAGGCTGCCGCGCAACGCTCATATTGATTTGATTGATTCGCGCCGCTTTGCAGTCATCAGCGCGTCCGGCACTCCGTCTTATCTGACAAACACGCGCAACGACGTGTCGGTGACGAACATAGACACGCCCGTCTCCATAGTGAGCAGCGGAGACGTGCAGGCCACCCGAGTCGGCGGTATTGAAGCCAAAACACGAGCCAGCAACGTGTTCGTCAGAGAGATTTCCGGCCCTGTCAACATCACTACCGTCACGGGCTCGGTCGTAGTCAGGGAGGCTCAGGGCGACGTGCGCGCCGTCTCCATCAGTGGCCCTATCAGCATAGAGTGCGCCAGGGGGCGCGCCGAAGCTGGCACTACCAACGGCAGCATCACGCTGACAGCCATAGGCGGCGACCTGGAGGCAATCACGACCGGCGGAACCATCTCTTTCACGGGCGCGATACGCGAAGGCGGGCGCTATCGCCTGAAATCCATCTCGGGCATAGTGCGCATGTTCATACAGCGAGAGCCGCCCGGCTTTCTGGCAAGCCTCTCTTCCTACAAGGGGCAGATTCTGCTGGATTTCGAACTGAAATCAGAGCTTTCCGCGAGCACCGCCACGCCCGACCTGCCCGCGACGCAGGGACAGCCCGTGCGCCGCATGACCGGCCGCTTCGGCGAAGGCGACACGCGCATCACGCTGGATTCTTTTAGCGGAGCCGTACAACTGGCCCGCGCTCCCTCGGAGGTCTGGAAAAGATGCAGGTAGCCACTCCCCGGAGGCTCGCTGAGCGCGTGCGGCCCGGAAATAATTGGAACAAATCTTGAAATAGATAGTAATTAAGAGACAAGAGTCTATCACGGATAGGCAGGGGAAATCGCCTGACGAATTTCCCGCAATCCTTCGATCCGTTTCACAGGGGGAATAATCGTTTGAGCAACGCTACAGCTATAAACTACGACTATCTTTCTCGTGAAGAAGAGCGGGAGGGGCCCATTGACGAGGCTACTCTGAGCAATCACGTAGAAGTGCTGAAGGACCTGGCACAGGCGTTAATACGCGAGATAGACAGGCTGAGACATACTCAGTTGCCCGACGTGGCCCGGGGCGTGAACTTCTACGAAGAGGTCGAGCGCTTCGAGATAAATCTGATTCGCTCGGCGCTTGAGAGAACGAGCGGGCATCAAACGCGCGCCGCCCGACTGTTAGGCATCAACGTCACCACGCTCAATCACAAGATTAAGCGCTACGGGATAGAGCTGGAAGAGCACTGAACATCTTCAGGGCTTCAGCTTCAAACGATAAAGCACAAAGTCTTCTACGCGCTCGCCCTGGTCGTGCTCGTACCACTGCTTGATTCGAGCGGGAACCTGCGGGCTGTCTGCGTACACTATTAGATACGAGAGCGTAAGTCGCGAGGCCTGCTCGCGATTGAACGAAGTCATAAAATCTCTGTAGGCATTTACCTCTCCGGTTACCTCGCCCTCAGTTAAGGGCTGCGGATTTGCCACCAGCCTGTTGCTCAGACGCCCCCAGCCGAACAGTGCGTAAACGATTGCAAAGTTTCCGTGCCTGAGCGCGCTATCGAGCGCCTCCGCGTCATATCCCGTGTAATACATCCAGTGAAAGAAGCGCTCCCTGCTCTCTTCTGCGGTGGCACCCACGAAGATATGCTGGTGGCGCGCCCATAGAACCGGCTGCGGCGCCAGAGTAGGCACTTCGTCGGCCAGAATGTTGTCGGAGCTGTAGACAAGTTGCTCTGTGGCGGGCCGCCCTTCGCCGCCTTCGCGCGCGAGCCCGGCCAGCCTGTTGAGAACAGGAGCCGCCCTGTTCCTCTGCTCGTTATGCGGGTCAAGCACTCGCGCAGTCACGCCGGCTTCGACCAAACCCCAGCCGAATATCAGCAGCGCGGCGCACGCCGTGGCCCAGCCCGGAAGTATCGCCTTCGGCGCTTCTCCTTCGACGCTTCTCCTTCGCACAGTCAGGTTCAGGCAAAGTATGACGGCCAGCAGGCTCAGGTAGTTTGCTATGAAGACCTCGTAGTGTATGGGCTGTAACGAGCGGCCCGTGATGATTTGTTGATTGAAGACCGCGTAAGGCGCCAGCGCGAGCGAAATCGTGAAGAGCGTCGAGCGGTCTTTGAGCCGCACACGGCCCCGCTTAATGGCCAACATGAGCGCGGCCAGAACTCCTAGACAGACTAGCTCCGGCGCACGAGCAAGGTCTGGAGCGCGTGTAAATGATAATAGCTGCACGCTGTCCATAGTCTGTGCGCGGCGCAAAAGCATCAGCGCGTAAGGCACAAGCGCCAGAGCCGCCAGCACGGCAACCAGCCCCAGATACTTCAGCTCGCGCAGCCAGCCTTCGGGCCTTGCCACCAACAGAACCAGCGCGAGACAGGCCAGCCACGCCGCAGCCGTCGTCCAGATGTAGAAGTAGGAATAGACGAGCACGGCAAACAGGACGCCCGCGCCTGCGGCCGTTAAAAGCTTGCGCCGCGCATCCTCGCTCGTGACCGTCTTCCACACCAGCCCGCACATCAGGAAGAAGAAGGGGAATGGAAACAGCGGCACGTACCGGCGCATGAAGGGCAGGAAAGGATAGGCTATGTCGCGTCCCAGAAGCTCCATGATTGCTCCCTGCCCGCAGGCCAGCGTCCCCAGGCAGACGATCGCTAAAGCTCCCACTGCTGCCAGCCGGTCGTCACAGGTAATCGCCGCTATGAGCCAGAAGAGGATGAGCGCCGCGAGGAAGCCCATGATGGCCGACAGTGCTATCATGGCCCAGTTTACCGAGAGGCCGAGCGGGCGCGCGAGTTGAGCTACTATGAATGGCGGCAGAAACTGTATGGAGAAGAGCGATTCCTGCTGCGGGGCATCTGCGCGGTCGTCGCGGCCCGTGTAGGGGTCGTTCCGACGCGCACGCCCGTCAATCAGCGCCTTCAGATAGGCCGCGTAGGCGACTTCGTCTATGTCGTTGTAGGCGTAAACACCGTTCCACTGATTGCCGGTCAGATACCAGAGGTTAAGCTGAGGGTAGATGGCTAAGATGAGTGTGGCGAATGATACAGCGAAGCCGAACCGCCAGCTTGAGCGTGCTTGCATATTTACTGAAAAGGTTCCTTTGAAAGTGGACGACTCTCTCTCTCTCTCTCTCTCTGCGCCTGACGGTGGTCGCCGTAGAGCCTTTCACGGCCTCTGAAACGAATATACCTTTGAAACCGAGCGGGCGGCAATCGTGTTGTTCAGCCGGAGAATCTTTTGCCCGCCCGGCTCCTGCGGAAAAACCGCAAGCGGCCCGGCGCTCGTATCTCTTATGTCGCCTGCAACCCGCCGCAGCTGGGGGCATCAAAAACTCGTAAGGATTTACAAGTTAAGGCGGCTAAATGAGCGGGAGATGGAATTTCCGGCGGCCATTTTATGCTGATAAAGAAGCCAGAGCAGATTCGCTCGCACGAGATCACGGACAAAAAGATCTATCTGAATCGCCGCAACTTCATGCGCGGGGCGGCGCTGCTTGCTACAACTGTGGCCACGGGCGCTCTCTATAGAGGGTTGAACGAGCCGCCGCAGCCTACGCCGCGCGGCGAAAAGCTCGGTAACGTGCAGCCTCCTACCGTTGCCGTGCGCTCCACGAACGAGAAGCTGACCTCTTTTCAGGACATCACCAGCTATAACAATTTTTACGAGTTCTCTACGGACAAGGGAGCTGTGGCGCGAAAGTCAAAGGGTTTCGTCACGCGTCCCTGGACGGTCACGGTCGAAGGGCTCGTCAACCGGCCCAGGACTTACGACCTGGACGACCTGTTGAAGATAGCGCCCGTTGAAGAGCGCATCTACCGCCTGCGATGCGTCGAGGGCTGGTCGATGGTCATCCCCTGGGCAGGGTTTCCCCTGAAGGCGCTTTTAGAACAGGCCGAGCCGCAAGGAGCCGCGCAATACGTCGCCTTCGAGACGCTCTTTGACCCTAAGCGCATGCCCAACCAAACGTCGGGCGTGCTCGACTGGCCTTACGTGGAAGGCTTGCGGCTGGACGAAGCCCTGCATCCTCTGACGATTCTGGCGACGGGCCTTTACGGCGAAGCGCTGCCGCCGCAGGACGGAGCGCCCGTGCGCCTCGTGGTGCCATGGAAGTATGGCTTCAAGAGCATCAAGTCCGTGGTCAACATTCGGCTCGTAGCGAAACTGCCGCCTACCACGTGGAACATACAAGCGCCAGGCGAGTACGGCTTTTACTCAAACGTCAACCCTCAGGTGCCGCACCCGAGGTGGAGCCAGGCGCGCGAGCGTCGCATAGGCGAGTACGGCATGCGCGACACGCTCCTCTTCAACGGCTACGCGGAAGAGGTGGCGTCTCTCTACGCTGGGATGGATTTGAAGGTGAATTTCTAAAGATGAAGCCGGAAGACGCACGATTCGTAAAAGCTATCATCTTCGTCAACAGCCTTGTGCCGATTGCGCTGCTGGCTTGGGACGCGGCGCGTAATAACCTGGGCGCGAACCCGCTCGAATACGTGACGCGCACGACCGGGATGCTCACGCTAATCTTTCTGGTGCTGTCGCTCATTGTGACGCCGCTCAGGAAGATGACGGGCTGGAACTGGCTGGGGATGAATCGCCGCGTGCTTGGCCTTTACGCATTCTTCTACGGCGCGCTACACTTTCTCACCTACATCTGGTTCGACCGGCTCTTCAATCTCAGGAGCGCCGCCGGCGATGTAGTTCAGCGTCCCTTCATCGCAATAGGCTTTGCCAGTTTCCTCATAATGATTCCGCTGGCGGTGACTTCGACAAACAAGATGGTGAAGCGTCTGGGCGGCAAGCGCTGGAACAGGCTGCACAAGACTGTCTACGCGGCGGCCATACTCGGCGCGACGCACTACTGGATGCTGGTCAAGAGCGACATAAGGCTTCCCGTAACCTTCGCGCTGGTGCTGGCGCTTCTACTGGGCTACCGCATCTTCGCCGCCAACCGCACGACGAAAACAGAGCCGCGCCAAATGATTCTCCCGCGTTAGAAGAGAAGAAATTAACGAGGGAAGGAAAAAGAAGAGAGGCCGCGACTAGTCGCGGCCTCTCTTCTTTTTAGCTTCTGAGGTGAGCCTCACTGAATCGTGTCGGTCGAGCCGCGGAAGCCGTGGCGCGCCTGGTTCATGATCCACTTCAACACGCGCTTGGTGTTATAGCAGTAGGCCAGGATGTAGTTGCAGGTCGAAAGACAGTGCTTCGAGCACTCCTTCTTCATCTCGTTCAGCTGGTCTAGCTCGAACTTAGGGTTCTCGATTGTGCCC
>DASVVZ010000224.1:0-2111 GCA_036389875.1 Pyrinomonadaceae bacterium | reverse complement strand
TTTTGAAGCAGAACTCGGAGTTCGGGACTCAGGAGTCAGAATAGGAGCTTGTCTGAAGTACAGGGCGGCTCATTCTTCTTCTGAAATCTGAAATCTGGATTCTGACCCTGCTTTTATGTTTCGCATAGGCATTGGCCACGACACGCATCGCTTAACGGAGGGGCTGCCGCTCATCCTGGCGGGCGTGCGTGTGGAGTCCATGCGCGGGGCCGAAGGGCATTCGGATGCCGATGCTCTCTCGCACGCCGTGGCCGACGCCATCCTCGGCGCGTTGTGCGAAGGCGACCTGGGGGTGCATTTCCCTGACCGCGACCCACAGTGGAAGGACGCTAACAGCCTTGAGCTGCTGGCCCGTGTAGTCTGGCTGGCTGGCGAGCGCGGGATGCGCGTGGTCAACGTGGACGCGACGGTGATGCTTGAGAGACCGCGTCTCAGGCCCTACGTCCAGTTGATGCGTGAGAATCTTGCGCAGACGCTCGGCATAGATTTGGGATGCGTGAGCGTGAAGGCCAAGACGGGCGAGGGCGTTGATTCCGTCGGTCAGTACGAGGCCATAAAAGTTCAGGCAGTGATTCTGTTGGAGAGCGTGTAAAAGGGATTGAGCTTGAGACCACAGGACGTGATTCGAAGAAAGCGCGACCGGGAAGAGCTCTCGGGGCGCGAGATAGCCTCTTTTGTTCGAGGCGTAGTTGACGGCCACTGGGATGATTATCAATCGTCAGCTCTCCTGATGGCCGTCTTCTTAAACGGCATGACTGTGAGGGAGCGACAGGCCCTCACCGAAGAGATGCTTCATTCCGGGGAAATCCTGGACTTCTCCGGCATCCCTAAGCCCAAAGTGGACAAGCATTCCACGGGCGGGGTGGGCGACAAGACCTCACTTATACTCGCGCCGCTTGCCGCAGCCTGCGGCGTCTGCGTGCCTATGATTTCCGGGCGGGGCCTGGGACATACGGGCGGAACGTTGGACAAGCTGGAAGCCATTCCGGGCTTTCGCGTCAATCTTTCCTTACAGGAATTTCGCACTCTGCTTGAGCGCATAGGCTTTGCCATGATCGGGCAAACGGGAGAGCTTGCGCCCGCGGACAAAAAAATCTACGCGCTCAGGGACGCCACCGCCACGGTCGAAGCGATTCCGCTGATAGTGGCCTCCATCATGTCCAAGAAGCTGGCCGCAGGCCTGGACGCGCTGGTGCTTGACGTTAAGACCGGAACGGGCGCTTTCATGCGCGAAGAGGCACGCGCAAGGGAGCTCGCGACGGCGCTCGTCGAGACGGGCAATTCCTGCGGCGTGCGTACCGAAGCTCTTATCACGGATATGAATCAGCCTCTGGGTGCCGCCGTGGGTAACGCGCTTGAGACGAAAGAGTGCATAGAAATTCTCAGGGGCGAAGTGACCGAAAGCACGCGGCCCGTGCTTGAGCTTTCACTTGAGCTTGCTGCGCGTATGGTAGCAATCGCGGGCGCGGAAGATTCGCTCGATGCGGCGCGCTCGGCCGTCGGCCGCGCCCTTGATTCCGGCGCGGCCCTTGAGCTTTTCCGGCGCAACGTGGAGGAGCAGGGCGGCGATGCGCGCGTCTGTGACGACCCCTCGCTTCTTATACCTTTGACGCTCCGCTCCGTTAAGGTAGAATCCGGCCAAGACGGTTTCGTCACAGGCGTTGATGCGGCAGAGGTGGGTCGCGCCGTGGGCATCATAGGCGGCGGGCGCACGCACATGGCCGACTCTATTGATCCGGCAGTCGGTTTTATCAGTGAAGCAAAGATAGGCGATAAGGTTTCAAGCGGCCACATCTTCGGCACGCTCTACTTTCATGATGAGCAACTCGGGGCCGAGGCCGCAGGGATAATTCGCGCCAGCTATCGTGTAGGCGAAGAGGCCCCGGCGCAACTGCCCGCACTAATTAAGGAAGTAATAACAGCATGAAGTTTCGCGCTATTGCCATAGTTGGCTTGCTCTGCCTGCTGGTTGTGACTTTGGTGAGTCCTGCCTGCACCACTCAGAGCCGGGAGAGAGACGACAAATCCAGAATTCACGTGGGCATAGTCTTTGATATAGGCGGCAAGGACGACCGCTCCTTCAACGCAGCGGCCTGGGAGGGCGTCAAGCG
>DASVVZ010000223.1:0-1576 GCA_036389875.1 Pyrinomonadaceae bacterium | reverse complement strand
CTCTTCTCAACAGCAGTCGCGGCGGCGGCTGGGGCTCCGGCGGCTGGAGTTCCGGCGGATGGTCCGGAGGCGGAGGCGACAGTGGCGGAGGCGGCTTTGGCGGCTTCGGCGGCGGCGGAGATTTTGACGGCGGCGGCGCGGGCGGGAGCTGGTAGGGAAGTCGAATGCACGATTGGACGGCTGGCATGAAGATTACTCAGGAATCACTCAAGAATTTCGTAGAGGACTTGCGCGTGACGCACAAGGAGAATCTGGCGTCAGTGATGCTGTACGGCTCTGCCGCTGCCGGAGATGCGATGGCGGAGCGCTTCGGCCTGAACATGCTCGTGGCTCTGCACAACATCACGCCCGAAGACCTGAGGCTCGCACAGGCCCCTGCGCGCGAGTGGCAGCGGCTGGGCCAGCCCGTGCCGGTCTATTTCACGCTGCGCGAGTTGCGCGAAGGTGCCGACGTGTTTCCCATAGAGTTTCATCAGATGGCGCGCACGCGCAAAGTCCTCTTCGGCCCGGACCCGTTCGAGTTGCTGGAGCTTTCAAACGCAAACCTTCGTCACCAGACGGAGTACGAGCTGCGCGGAAAGCTGATACAGCTACGGCGCTCCTTTATCCCCGCGTCGTCCTCGTCTGAGAAACTGGCGCGGCTTATGTCTGAGAGCCTGGGAACCTTCAGCTCGCTCTTTCGTCCCGTGCTGATATTGCACGGGGCGGAGCCGCCCGTGAACAAGGTGGAAGCTGTGCGGGCGACGGTCAAGCTGCTCGGGCTCGACGGCGATACGTTTGAAAAAATCTTCACGTTGCGCGACGTGGGCTCGGACGAGTTCGCGCTCTCGGACGAACAGGCGAACTCGCTCTTTGCATCATACATGCAGCAGATAGAGAACGTCATAGAAGCGGTCGACCGCCTTCCGGCCTGAGGCCGCGGGCGCGTCTCCTTGAGTTTTTGTATGAGGGAAGAACTACATTTTGAGGCCCGGAATTTCTGACGTGGGCCTTGAGCAGGCAATGGAGAATTTGAGATGAATAAGAGAAGAATAGGGCTTTTGTCACTCCTGTTTTTTGTTTCGGTAATGGCGACGGGCTGTGGCTATAACACTCTGCAAACCAAGCAGCAGAACGTGAAGGCGAAGTGGGCCGGGGTCGAGAACCAGTTGCAGCGACGCGCCGACCTCATCCCGAACCTTTTCGAGGCGGCCAAGGCTGCCGGCTATCAGGAGCAAGAAGTCTTCGGACAGATTGCGGATGCCCGCTCGAAGCTGATAGGCGCGACCGGCGCGCAGCCGCAGGGCGCAAACGGCGACAAGTCGCCCGAGCAGAAGCAGGCGGTCATTGATGCCAACAACGGCCTGGGCGCTGCGCTCGGAAGATTGCTCGTCTTGCAGGAGAACTATCCGAACCTGAAGTCGAACGAAAACTTCCTGCGGTTTCAGGACGAGTTGTCGGGAACCGAGAATCGTATTGCGACCTCTCGCGGCGACTACAATACGGCCGTGCAGGATTACAACACTACGCGCGGCAGCTTTCCGACCGTGATTGCAGCCAAGCTCTACGGCTTCAAGGAAGAGCCTTACTTCAAGGC
>DASVVZ010000222.1:0-3087 GCA_036389875.1 Pyrinomonadaceae bacterium | reverse complement strand
CACCAGAATGATTCCCTCATGCCTTCTCACTATTCCATACCCTACAGCCAGCCCTAATCCCATCCCGGCTTTCCCTTTTGTCGTAAAGAAGGGGTCGAAGATGCGGGAGCGGACTTCAGGAGTCATCCCTAATCCCGTGTCATGGACGCTGATCTCAACTTGCCCGTCCACTTCTTCTGCCGAGAGGGTGAGGCGGCCTCCCTGCGGCATGGCATCTACTGCGTTGAATACCATGTTCACTAACACTTCTCTCATCTCAGACGCGTCCCCCATGACGAGCGCATTCGAGCGAATCTGCAAGTCCAGGCTGATGTGAACGTTGGCCGCCTGCGCGCGGTCTTTCCACCTCGGGCGGGTGATTTCGGAGACATCGAAGAGAAGCTGGTCGACTGCTACGGGAGCGAAGTCGTGGTCGCGGCGCTGGCGCGCGAAGTCCTGTATGCGCTTGATGGTCTTAGCGCCGTCCTCAGCCGTCTTGGTGATAATCTTCAGGCCGCTCTTAATCGTCTCAAGGTCAGAGGTGCGCTGGAGAAGCTGGGCGCGGCCCAGGATGCCCGCCAGAGTGTTATTGAAGTCGTGAGCGACGCCCGATGCAAGCTCGCCAAGCGCGGAGAGCTTTTCAAGCTGGGAGAACTGCTCCTGTATTCTCTCCTGTTCCGCTATGTAGCGCGACAGCTCTTCCACGTGTTGCTGCGCCTGCTCGGCTGCGGCTGCGGCTGCTGTCGCCTCCACGTTCTTCAGATAGGTCTTGTAGGTGAAGTATATGACGACGATGATTGGCGTCGTGATGATGAAGGCGTAGACGCCGAAGGCATCCACGAAACGCGCGCTGATTCCCGCGGCGCTTGCTCCGGCAAAGTACGTGATGGAAGTCCAGAGGTAGTAGTTCTTCCATGTATCCCAGACGGGCTCGTCCGTCTTCAGAGCCTGCGCGACGGCGACCAGTCCCGAGTTGGCTATGTAATGCACAAGCGCCATCAGATAAACGGCCAGCACGAAGTGGCCGGAGTACGCGCCGTGCGCCAGGTCTGTCAGCGGGCCGAACAGGTAGCGCAGCGTGTAGACGGTGAGAAAGGTGGCCGTCGCCATCATGCCGGAATTGAAGATGACTGTAATGGGCTTGCGGCTGATGCGAAGGCTCGAGCAGACGCCTTCGGCTGCCGCCAGAAGAATCGCAGCCTCGCCGCCGTAAATCAGCATGGTCAGAAAGACGAAGGTGTCGGAGACCGTAATCTGCCCGCTTATGCGCGGAATCTTGATGGCTATGCGCGAGGCCAGGCCGATGGTGATGAGCGCCAGAAGGATAAAGCGCAAGTCCAGCTCGCTCAGCTTAAGGTTAAGCGCGGCGGAAAGGAGCACGGCGGCGCCGCTTCCTATAACCGTGTACATGTACGGCTTGGCAAGGCTCTTTCTGCTCATTAAGACAGTCCCTCCATTTTCTGCCCGTAATCCTTCTGTAGATAGATGGTGTCGTAGAAGCCGCGGAACTCGAAGCCCGTGCGGCGGTAGAACTCCTGCGCCTTGCGGTTCTGCTCGTTGACCAGTAGCACGACCGAGCGCGTGCGAGAGAAAAGCGTGCGGGCCGTCTGCAAAAGGCAGCGCGAGCCGTAAGAATGATTTCGCGCCGACGGGCTCGTGTAGACGCCCTCCAGATAAACGGCCCGCGCCGTGTCCGCCAGAATGTCGGCTTTGAAAATCAGCCTGCCCTCTTCAATCCAGACGAAGACGCGTCCCTGCTCTATGCGGCGGGCGCAGCGAAGACGAAAGCCGACCGCATCGGTCTCCATAGGGTTTACACCGCTCTCTTCAAAAGCCATGCAAGCCTGAACCGGCATGACGTAGGCCAGGTCGTCCAGTGTGGCCAGCCGCAGCCCCTTAATCTCTTCAATCTCCGGCAACCACTCTTCGCGCATCTCGAACAGAAGCTCGCGACAGAAGAGCCGAGCGCGCTGGCCGCCGCGCGAGTAGTAATGCCAGAACCGCCTGATACTCTGCTGCGGCCCCAGATGAACGTGCGCCCCGGGTATCTCTCTGGATATGTGCGCGAAGGTTCTGAGGGCGGAGTCTTCCGAGGTTTCGACCAGAGTCGCGTGGCCTACCAGAGCGACGCCCACCAGCTCTCTGTCGTAGTCGCGGCGCGCGCCGTAGAAGATGCCGCGATTGAAGGGGCTTTCGAGGCCGTTGTCGCGCACGAGACCGGTCATGAAGATTGCTTGAACGGAATCAGCGCACGCCAGAAACGACAGGACTTCCTGCTCGTTCTCATCCACGAGCGGAGCCACGCTCAGAGAATCCGCGCGCGGCGTCACCGGGATGACGAAGGTAGCGCTCTTTTTCAGTTCAAAGGAATGGGGCATGCTTTCTCTCCTGGAATGCATCGGGTTTTATCTTTCAGCGAGGAAGCAAAGTTTCAGTAGCCTAAGTAATCAACGCCGTTATCTACGGACACGTTTGTCTCGATTATCACGTCGCCGTTATTGGTGGCGGACATGGCCTGCGTCATGGCGTCGCTTCGGAGGATGGTGTCGCCCAGAATTACGCCGTCGCCTAAAATTACGCCGTCACCTAGAATGACGCCGTCGCCTAAAATGACGCCGTCGCCCAGGAGCATGCTGCCATCCAGAAAGACTGTGCCGTCGCCGAGTATGACTCCGGCGCTGGTCTTAACATGGTCGCCAAGGATGACGCCCACGGTCATGCGCGTAGAGTCTCCGAGAATGACGCCGCCCGAAAGGAATGTGCCGTCGCCAAGGATGACGCCCGTGCCATAAACCTTCTGGTACTTCGTGATCAGCTCAAGGCCGGTGGCGTAGTTCTGATTCAGGATTAGCCCCTGCGACCAGGAGAAGGTGTGGCCCGCGATGGTGGTCTGCGGCTGAGGCGGCGCGCCGGTTAGAAGCGGTGCGCCTAAGGGGGTCGTCGCTGTCAAATCCGTGCGAACGAGCTTGGCGAGCCTGACAGCGCCTTCCAGATTAATCTGACCCGCACCCTGCTCCAGCATGTTAGAGCCCGCAAGCGGCTGCGCCGTGTACATGAGAATGGCTTTAATCAGGTTGGGAGTCAGATTAGGATTTACCTGTAGCAGCA
>DASVVZ010000221.1:0-4348 GCA_036389875.1 Pyrinomonadaceae bacterium | reverse complement strand
ACCACTTTGGTGAAACTGTATTACTTGCTATTTTGGACTGATTTTCAGGGGTGAACTGTTAATGTCTGGATTTGAAGCGTTGAGGAAGCTGCCATTTTGACTATCAATGAATTGTCAATTTGAATGCACTATTAGCTGAATGATAATGTTGTTTTACGTGTAATATTCGGCTATTGTGTTCTGCACAATGACGCGGCGGTGGTTCCAACGCCTCGGAGTGATTGCTGGGGTGAAGACAGTAATCACTATCTGAATAAGCGCCTCCTGTCAGGAGTCTATTGGGATAACAGCATAGCTCAGATACCTTCAAGTCTAAATTCGCATAAAATTAATCTTTTGCAACCCAACCCTACGTCGGCTTGGTGAAATGAACTATGCTGATGTCAATAGCCATTAGGAGTAACCCCAAGCTGCTGACAATACTTTGCAGCGACTGTGCTAGAGAGAAAAGCAGACGTAGCTTGGCTTGGCACAATTTTTGCGACGCTTTGCTTCAGCAAAGGCAAACTGGCCTTTGACGCTTTCTTTTGTGGTAAAATGCCACGGCAAAACGCCCGTGTGCCTCCCGATTTGCCCGCATCCTCTGGTTAGAACTTTTAGATTAACTCATGAATGTCTCTCCTTCCCCGGACCATGTGCTGCCTGTGCCGCCCCTCTTCTCTACGGACAGGGACAAAAGCATACTGATTGTCGACGACGAAGAGGTGGTGCGTGACGTATTTAGCGCGTGCCTCAGCGAGCATTATCTCTGCTCCGTAGTCGCCTCGGCCGAAGAGGCCATGGAGCGGCTACGCAAAGAGTCCTTCGCCCTGGTATTGACGGATGTGCTGATGCCCGGCCGCAGCGGGATTGAACTGTTGCGTGAGGTCAGGGCGCGATACCCGGAAACGGCTGTCATAGTCGTTTCCGGCATAAACCGTCCGCAGCGCGTGCTCGACGCCCTGAGGCTGGGGGCCTATGATTACCTCCTGAAGCCCTGCGAGCTTGAAGTGCTGGAAGCGGCTGTGGCCCGTGCGCTGGAACGGCGCGCCCTTTTGGATGCGGCCTGTCGATACAAACAGGATCTGGAACGACGTAACGCCGAGCTGCAAGAGAGCAAGGCTACGCTTGAGCGGCTCCAATTGCAGGTCATTCAGAGTGAAAAGATGGCCTCGCTCGGAGAATTAGCCGCCGGGGTGGCTCACGAGTTGAACAACCCGGCCGGCTTCATCCTCGGCAACACGGACATATTAGGCGAGTGCGTAGAGGGACTGGAACATCTCCTGGAGTTCTATAGCACGCGGCAGCTTTCAGCCGAAGATGGCGTCGAGCTTTGCCGCATTAAGCATGAGATTGATTATGAGCACACGCTTGGTGACTTACGCTCCATCATTGCCGATTGTCGCGAAGGGGCAGAGCGAATCCGCGATGTGGTTCAAAACCTGCGCCTCTTCTCCCGCCTGGACGAGGCGGAGTTCAAGAAGGTGGATATTCACGAGGGGCTGGACTCAACCATTCGCCTGCTCTCGCGCCACTATAATTCTGGACAGATAAAGCTCAGGACCAGCTACGGCGACTTGCCGCCCGTGGGTTGTTTCGCTGGGCAGCTCAACCAGGTCTGGCTCAACCTTCTGGTGAACGCAGCGCATTCACTTAAAGACGGCGGCGAGGTCGATGTTTCCACCTGGCAGGAGGGCCAGATGATCTGCGTCGCCATCTCGGACAATGGCTGCGGCATAGAGCCGCAGAACTTGAAGAGAATCTTTGACCCCTTCTTTACAACGAAACCCGTGGGCGAAGGCACGGGGCTGGGCCTGTCCGTCACCTACAGCATCATTGTGCGGCACGGGGGCACTATTAAAGTAGAGAGCACGGTCGGACGTGGGACCTGCTTTACCATTACGCTTCCGATAGATTCGCCCGAAAACGCAACCTCATAACGCAAGTGAAATTCCATCATAGGGTCTGGAGCATAATCGCTATGTACAAGATAATGGTCGTCGATGACGAACCTGCAAACCTGCGCCTGCTTGAACGCCTCTTCAGTCGCAACTATCAGGTGATAACAGCATCTTCCGGCATGGAGGCGCTGCAACTTCTAAACCAACACGATGTGGCTCTACTGCTGACGGACCAGCGCATGCCGGGCATGACAGGTATAGAGCTTCTGAAGCGCACTGCCGAGATGAGGCCACACATGGTTCGCCTCCTCATCACAGGCTATACGGACGTGGCCGCGCTTGTAGAAGCCATAAACTGTGGACAGGTCTACAAGTATGTCCCAAAGCCCTGGAACAATGATGAGCTGCGCGTCACCGTTGAGCGCGCCATAGAGCATTACAAGGCGAATAAATCTCGACACGAACTGGAGGAGACCAACCTGCGCCTCTCGCAGCGCCTGCAAGCCATGACGCGCGGCGTGGTGAGAACCATAGCGGACGCCCTCGAAGCCAAAGACCAGTATGTTTACGGGCACGCACGCCGCGTGAGCGGTTACGCTTCGGCCATAGGTCGAAGGCTGCGTCTTGAAGTCTCCCTGCTAGAACAGATTTCCCTCGCAGCCTTTCTACACGACATAGGAAAGATAGGTACGCCCGAAAGTCTCCTGCTCAAGCCCTCTACCTTCACGTACGAAGAGCGGGAAGTCATGCAACGCCACGCGGAGCGCGGGGCGCGTATGATAGCCGGCATGCCAGGCATGGATGAGATAGCAGGTTTCATACGTTACCATCATGAACACTATAACGGCTCCGGCTATCCTGAAGGCTTGACAGGGGAGCAGATACCACTGGCCTCGCGCATCATCCTTGTGGCGGACGCCTACGACGCCATGACCAGCCCGCGCCCCTTCCGTCACGCATTCACGCACGAAGAGGCCGTAGACAAGTTGCTTGACGGGGCAGGTAAACAGTTCGACCCTGCAGTCGTCAGGGCATTTTGCGGGCTGAACGCTCTGGCGCAGATACGGCACGCTATCGCTAATGAAAGCTGGTGCGCCTACCTGTCACAGCTTCCGCCTCACTTGGAACTGGACGCTCTCGCCTTCGAAGAGCTTGTAGCAGAGGTGATGAGAGACCCCGCGCTCGCTACCAGCGTCCTGCTTGAGGTCAATACTACGGGGCGTACCGGCTCTCCTTGTCTAAATATTAGAGTCGCCTGCAAGCAGTTGGGCGATGCCAGCTTGCGCGAGGTTGTCAGGAGGGCCGGCGCGCGCGAGCGCCGGGGCTTTGATTTCTCCGCGCTTCAGGAGCATTCCATCAGGTGCGCCGTGGCAGCACATCTACTGGCGGATAGGACGAAAATGCTTGACGCTGATGAAGCCTATTCTCTGGGATTGCTGCACGACATAGGCGAAGCCCTTCTGTGCGCCCTCTTCCCGGAAGAGATGGAGAAGATTCTCTGGCTTGGCGAGACGGATACCAGGACGGAGCGCGAAGTAATAGCCTTCGGTGTGGACCACGCACAGGTAGGGCAGTGGATACTTGAGGGATGTGGCATCAGCCGCGAGCTTGTATTGACAGTCCAAACTCATCACGACGCCATGCGAATCAACGAGCCCGTGGCACTATTGCTTCATGTGGCGAACGCCGTCGCGACGGCCGTCAATTCAAGCGACATAGCGGCACTGGAATATCTGACCTCGGACCGGCTGGCCATGCTGCGACTGAGCCGCGCTGACCTGGCCCACATTCATGAGCGTATGACGCAGCAGGCAGGCGAAAAACTGGTCTCCATTACATACGCCTGATTTCGAAGAGGCTTATCTTTGCCGACGCTAGCTATGGCCCTGCTTTTGACCCTCGAAAAACCTAATCCAACCGGTGCTTGGAGACGCGAAAGCAGCAGGAAAGTATGAGTACCTGACGTTGGGAAGAAGTTAAGAAGGGATTCAACTTGTGACTGTCAAAGAAATCATGGAGTAAGATAAGTGTCTTGAAATTCCCGCTAGCCTGGAAGTATTAAAGGCTGCGCGGCAAGCAGCTACAGGTAGTCAGATGGGCCTGGAATACAATGCAGCGTAGTTGAAACTTATAGATTTTTCTGTAGACGGATGATATTCTCCTCCGCACATTGGGGCGGCGGTGAATCCAAAGCCTCGGAGAGATTGCTGGGGTGAGGACAGTGATCTCCACAATGGAATAGGCGCCGAGCGACTCTACAGTTTGCTCGCGCCTATTCTGCTTTCAAACCTCTTATGCTACAGTGATTTTCTATTTTCCTCCTGCAACCGTTAAGTGAATCGAGCGGCGAGACTAAATCGCCGCTCATTTTTGTTCGTATGGAGTTAAATGAAAAATGGCTTCCCCTGTAAAGCCCATCATCTTGCTCGTCGAAGATTACGAAGACACCCGCTATTACATGAGACTCC
>DASVVZ010000220.1:0-4285 GCA_036389875.1 Pyrinomonadaceae bacterium | reverse complement strand
GCCCTTCGCTATCAGATTAATGATGAAAGCTTTCGCCCCGGAGCTACATATACAGTTAGAGAACTGTCCCGGTCGGATTTGAAAACTTAGCCGCCGCCGCCCGGTGTTCACAAAAGTAGACAAGTAGGCGCGGGGATTGTGGCCGGATGTAGACACCATGCGACGCTGCATGAGGGCGGCCGAGCACTTCACGAAACGCGCCTTACTGCATTGTTTGTCGCGCTTTGTTCTGAGATAGAAGAGATGCAGGCGGTTCCGGCATCCGACGTGGCATGAGTGTTGCCATGTTGATATGCCAAGAGGTAATTCAAAATGTCCTACTAGAGCTACTCATTAACTTCTCGGCTTCCTCATACCTCGATTGAGGATAAGACACCCCCTACTGTCTGCCTTTCACAAACGGCACCCAGCACGGGTCTTTGGTTCACCGGCGCTTCCGAGTCCTCGCAGAATGGTCTATCAGGGCCGCCCGAAATACTGATTGTCGCCTCTACTGTCCCGCAATACTCATAGCGGCAGACCTTTCAGATTCGCCCGACGCCCCCGGAGATCTCATCAGAAGCGCCACTGCTTTCGAAGGAGACATTGTTATGCCCAATAAACTTACTGACGAAGTTCAGCAGCCTCCGTTTGAAGAGGTGGAATGTCTGGTTCCGCCCGCGCCGGAACTGCTGGAGAAAATCATCAGGTCGCAGCAGGTCTTCGCTTCCGGCAAGGATTTGCCCGCGACGGCTTCGGCCGACGTTCTGGATTACAGGTCTTTCACAGTCATCAAGAGCCGCCCCCCCAGAACGCGCGCGAATACGCTCGTGGAGAGCAATAGAGAGTTCGCGCCCGTCACCGGAACAAGGCGCGCCATAGTGCTGCTGGTAGACTTTTCCGACAAGCCAGGCACGAAGACGCTCCAACACTTCAAAGACCTGCTCTTCTCAAGCGGGACTTACGCCACTGGGAGCATGCGGGATTACTACGCGGAGGCTTCCTACAACAAGCTGACGGTCACGGGTGAAGTCTTCGGCTGGTTCCGCGCGCCCCAGCCCAAGAGCTTCTACACGAACGGCCAGAACGGCTTCGGCACCTACCCGCAGAACGCCCAGAAGCTGGTCGAGGACGTGCTCGCCCTGGCCAACCCTACGGTCAACTTCGCGCCCTACGACAACGACGGCAACGGAGTCATAGAGGCGATCGTCATCATTGCCGCAGGCTCCGGCGCGGAACAGAACGGCAACGCCAACGACATCTGGTCGCACAAGTGGGCCATCAACCCTGTGACCGTGGACGGCGTCAAGGTGCAGGGATACTTCATGGCACCCGAAGACGGTCGAGTCGGCGTCATGTCGCACGAGCTGGGCCACCTGCTCCTCGGCCAGCCAGACCTTTACGACACGGACTACAGCTCGCGCGGCACCGGCAGCTGGGACTTGATGGCCGGCGGAAGCTGGAACGGCGGCGGAGACACCCCCGCGCACCCCGTGGCCTACGTCAAAGCCAAGGTGGGATGGTCGAACGTCACCACCATCTTCAACGCTTCGCAGACCGTGACGGTGCTCCCCTACAAGACGAGCGACCAGATATTCAAGCTGCCCATCGGAGCCGCTGACAGCAAGCAATACTTCCTGCTGTCGAACCGCCGCAAGCTCGGCTTCGACTCCAACATTCCCGGCGAGGGCTTGATTATCGAGCACATAGACGAGAATCAGAACAACAACACGGACGAGAATCACTACCTCGTCGACATAGAGCAGTGCGACGGCAGGCGTGACTTGAACAGCAACGCCAATTCCGGCGACGCGACCGATGCCTTCCCCTGTAGCGGGACGACCGGCAGCTTCACCGTCAGCACCACGCCGAACAGCAAAGCCTACGACGGCTCCGACTCCAAGGTTTCAGTGACGGAGATAACCAAGAGCGGGGCGAACATCACCGCCAAGGTGGCCGTAGGGGCTGCGGGCGGGGGCGGCACTACGGCGGCCTGGTACAACGGCAAGAAAGTCATACAGACCTTCGCCGCAAGTAACACTATGAACGCGTGGGCGAACATAGAGACCCTCGGGTGGCGGCAGATACAGGCGGGCGCGCCCGACGCCGTCACCGACCTGCTCATAATGTTCTGTGAAGCGGTCGGCAGCGGACAGAAGGTAAATGTCTACGCCGACGCAAACACAGTATCCATAGCTTACTTCGTGTAGCAGGCAGGCCTTGCTTTATCAGCCGCGCACACGGAGACGGGCTCAACAAGATTGAAAAGGAGAAAGATAATGGCGACATACAACAACGTAACCGTAGTTCAAACCTTCGCTGCCAGTAACGCGCAGAACGCATGGGCAAACATATCAGGGGTCGGCTGGCTACAGATTCAGACGGGCGCTCCTGACGCCGTCACGAACCTGTTCGTTATGTTCAACGCGGCCAAGGCTAACGGACGCACTATGACGGTGATTACCACCGCCACCACTCCGCCGCTCATTTCCGTAGCCTACCTGAACTAACATGCGTGCGGGGCGCGGAAGGCTAACCGCAATCCGTGCCCCGCGCGCGTGTAGCTCATGGCGGTTGACGAGTGACAGAGCTTGTACGAGCGCGTGGCCGGCGGGGGCTCGTGCCCCGAGTCCTGCCTTACAGGGCTTACAGGCACGAGCAAGCGCCGCATCACACTTTCGTACAAAAGCACGCACGCGCGGCGCGGCAGGCTGCTCATAAGCCGCGACGCCCTGCGTGTCGGAGAATGCTATATTCAGTTAGGAGCATTACTATGAATCCAGAGATAACAATCAACATCAATGTGGGGAAGGATGCCGTGACTGGCTCGGGAGCGCAGGGTACGGGCGGAGGCTCTTCCGGCCAGCCGCCGGTGCCTTCGGACTCCTTTACACAGCAGGGCACAGGCAGCGGCGGCTCAGCAGATTCCTCCGGGCCGAGGCCCGACACGGGACTGGGAACCGCATCAGGCACAGGCGGCGCGCCGACTCCCTTTGACGCGATAGAGGCGGCAGACCCTCCGCCCGGCGGCGGCGGCACAGGCGGCGGCGTCCCGACCCCCTTCAACTCGGGCGGCGGAGAGTCAGCGTCCGGCGCAGCAGGCACGGAGATACCGACCCCTATGAATGCCATGGGCCAGTCGTCCGAATCGGGCGGGCAGGGCTCGCCTACGCCCATGGATGCCGCCGGGGCTTCGTTGGAATCGAGCGGCGGTGGCGGCACAGGCCCAACGCCTATGGACATGGAAGGCATGGCGGGCGGGTCAACGGGCGAGCAATCCGGCACAGAATCATACGGACAGAAGTCAGGGAAAGGGTCTTCGGGAAAGAAAGACGCCGGTAAGGAATCGTCCGGAAGCGCTCAGCAGCAGCCCGGCAAGGACGAGTTGCAGCTCTGAGAAGCCCGCTGAACACTCAACTCCTCTGCGCTATTCTCAGCGTCTCTTAGGCATCTGCGGCAGCGGTAAGGAACTATTTAAGTCATTCACCGCCGCCGTAGATGCCGAAGAGACGCAAGGAGGGCGCGCGGAGAGTTCTCGAATTAGCAGACAGCCTTAAATCCCGCCTTCTACTCGCCTGAGACGCGCACGTTCTCCAGCTTAAACTGTCCGCTGCGCGCATCTCCTATATACTCAACTTCGGCTTCTACGACGGCCTGAGGCGGCACGTCCCAGGTAGGCCCAAATGTGAATCCCTCAACCTGCTGCCCCACGCGGGCGAAGTTGGGGCCGCTCACGTTGGTTGATTCCAGGACCTCAAGCCTGAGCTGCCACTTGTCCGGGAAGGTCGTCGATTGTTCCACGCCCAGCACTCTGGCTTTAATCCTGGCGCGATTCGGCGCGGCCAGCATTCCTTCGGGTCTCATATCCTGTACCTCCTTACGCGATCGATAGTGGCACGCGCCCACAGGCAGGTCAAGACATCTAATTATATTTATTGACTAAGCCTCACAATTAGCATAGAAGTCTCCTGTTTTCCCGACATTGTTCCCCTTTGGGAAAGGAGTCCCCTTTTATGCCTATAAAAATGCCCGCCACGAAAGAGATAATCGTAGGCGTCGCGCTGTTAGTAGTCTTCGCAGTTGCCATGTTACTGGTGCTCAACCTCTACAAGCAGGAGGGAGCGCAGCGCGTCGCAGCCATCTCACAGGAGGGCGAGAAAGACCCGAACCATATAGAAGTTTTCGTCAAGCTGCTTTCGATTGACCCCACTAAGGGAGACGTTTCAGCGCGTCTGGAGTTCGTCCCCCACGGCTCATACGACAAGGAAGAGACGGGCCTGCTGGTGCGCCCGCTCAAGCTCTACGT
>DASVVZ010000219.1:0-4560 GCA_036389875.1 Pyrinomonadaceae bacterium | reverse complement strand
GGGAGAGATGAGTAGCGGGATGTAAGAACGCTACTTCGCACGCATCAACCCGTACCCTTTATTCAAACTAATATCGACGCCTCACCCCGTGCTGCACTATGATACAGATGTCTACATCTAAAGATCAGCCCCAGAGAACTCATGCGCCTCAAACCTGCGCCTGGTGCGCCGGCACCGGCACTCGCGCTATCTCCAAAGGCTATGTCGTCTCGTGCCTGGTCTGCGGCGGTAAAGGCACCGTCTCGGTCGCTCAACCGGCCGGCCCGTGCCGCCAGTGCGACGGCACGGGCCGGCGTAACGCCACCAGTTCATGCACGACCTGCGCCGGGACGGGCTGGTCTTGTGTATTCGCTCAGGGATAAATGCAGGATCGGGGGCTTTTGTTGGGGCAGGCGGTTTTAATGCCGGAGCAGATGAGTAAGAGGACACAAATACATATCAGGGAGCGAAGAGGTAAAGGGAGGGGTTGTCAATGAACACTATATATGGCATGCGCAGGGCAAACGGGGATTGGTTCGCGGTGGACGATCGGGGGCGCCTGCGGGTGCCCGTATTTTATAGCGCGGGCGAAGCGATGGAGGCCAGGTGGTGTAATCCGGGGATGTTGCTTTTCAAGCCGGTAATGGTTGATGAGCTTGCTCTCGGCGACCTTGCGCCGACAGCCTCGGAAGAGAGTGCTGGTTACTGGCTGGTGAGTAATCCATCACTGAACCTGAGGCGCGGGCGTCCATTAGATCATGAGCAGCTTGTACTGCTCGTACGCGACAGTGCGCAACAGCCGCAAGAGTAAGGTGGGAATGAAGAGATATTGCCAGCGTTGCGATACCAGATTGCGGCTGAGACAGATAAGATGCCCTTATTGCCGTCAATCAGCGGTGAGCTGGCTGCATCGTATCGTCATCGCCGCCTTCGCCATGATAACCCTCTTCTATCTGTTCAGGACATTTTAGGCGCACTATCAGTATTATCAAGCGGGGTAGATTAAGGTCAAGGGATATGCACGAATCCCGTAAGTGATAAAGATTATGGCCAGCAGCAAGTCGGACGAGCCCCTCAGCATTAGATTTATAGATGCCGGAGGACAGGTTCTTTTAGAACTGATAAACGTAACCAGTCAAACGCTCAGGTGCGTCGAAATTCTTACCGTCTTCCTGAAAGATGAAGATACTCCGGGCGGCGGCCCGTCGCGCGCGCACATTAAATTCGAGCCTATACGGTCTATACGCCCGCAGGAAAAGGCCGTCTTGTCGCACAGAACCTGGATTGACGGCAGGCCGACAGACCCGAAGCACGACCAACTGGAACGTCTTAAAGAGATAGCAGGTGAAGACAGGCCCTACGTCCTTGATGTCTCATGGGAAGACGCGGAAGGCAAAACAAGGTTTCAACGGATACCAGTAGGTCATTGAAGGAAATGCATAATGATAGTCTGTGAATTCTGTATGCAATACAAGCAGGACGGGCAATGCAATCTCGGTCTTAACATTCCGAAGGGGATGGGCTGTCACGGGTTTCAACCCGGCATGGACAAATTCTGCTCAGACCCTAAAGATTTCGTCAGCCCCAGACAGATAATCGAGATGGCGACGTTTTTTGGAATCAAGGGCCGGGAGCTAAAGAAGGTCAAGCTAATGGTCGCACGAGAAGAGAGCCTGCTGTTGTAGATTTCTATTATCAAGAAGGAACTGAATCCATGAAACTAATGCTGACGCTCACGCTAACTATTTTGATAATCGCTCTATTGTTGATAGCTTTTCGATATTTTAAGAAGAGCCGGTCTAAAGGGTCAGCCTTAATCCTTGAGCCAGCCCTTGCTCCTGCCGGCGACAATTTAACTACACCTGCGCCTGTAGCTGCCCCCTTTAGCGCAATCTACTGGAAGCAAATGAATGACTGGCACGTAAAGGAGCAGGCGGATGACAGAAGACCTATGTTCGGCAGCATCGCCAAGAGAACGGGCTCGGCATCGGCTCATAGAGCGGATGTTCGCCGGTCTCTGCAAGAGATGCATAAAGAATGGTCTACTGCTAAGCGCGACTAGCGGGCTTATATAATTGACGGGTGAAGATGCGATGGTCTGGCGAAATCCGGCCGAACAAGTCGCCGGGGCATGAGCGATGGGTTATACGAGGGACATTATCTTCAAAATCTTTCTTTGCCCCCTCTTTATCTAGTTTCCGCCTCCAGGGCTTCGACTTCCTTGTAGTAGATGAGGTGGCGTCCTTCCACTTCTATCGAGTTTAAGCGTCCGCGTCGCACCATGTTATTGATCGCCGCCCTCGTCATGCCGCATAACTCCGCCGCCTTTTCCTGACTGATCAACGGCTCGCCTGCGACGTCTGCCTGCACTTCTGGTTTTGTTTTCATGCAAGGACATTACACCCGATTGTGAGTATTACCAAGACGACAGCAGGGCGGCGCTTCATTTTAAACGGACTTTAGCAGAGGATAACTCTTTTCTGTGCCTCTCGTTTTCCGGCCCCATGCTTTACGTTAATCGTCCAACAGTCCTGCCGAAGATTCCAGAAAATCGTAGACGGTAACGATGCCGACGAGATGCCCGCCCTCCACCACCGGAAGAGAACCTATACGGTGGCGGCGCATCAGTTTGGCCGCTTCCTTCACCGGCATCCCGGGCGCAGCCGAGACCGGGTCGGCCTTCATGATGTCACGCACGGCCACCGGCTCACGCCCGTCATCGCGCGTACCCTCTGCCAGCAGGCGCAGCAGGCTACGGTGGGAGACCAGACCTACCAGACGGCCCTCGTTATCCTCTACGGGCACATGCCTGACATCCCGCCACTCCATGACCCGCGCTGCCAGCTCGACCAAATCGTCGGGCCGCACGGTGAATAGATCGGTAGACATAATCTGGCCTACTGTAGGAGAGCTTTGCAGCCACCTTTCCGAGTCATGCGCTTCGACGATAGCCCAGCGATGAACGGGCTCAGCCGTCTGCTGGTTCTCAAGCATGGCGGCAGCCAGTCTCCTCTGCCGCAGATTGGACGTGCCCTGCTGCTCCATCGCGGCCAGCGATTTCAACATCCATTGCGCGCCCGTCTGACCGCAACGCGTGCGCTCTTCTATCGTGCCCAGATAGCGGTCAATATCAGCGCCGTCGATTCCCGACCGCCTGAGACCTTCGCGGGCCAGTGGGAGAAGATGATCCAGTATAAGCGCGGCCGCATTGTGATGCTTGCCGTCAACCCAGGTGAACTGTGCGTTCAGACCGGAGCGGGCGGCACCGAAGAAGTTTGCTTTCGCGTCATCGAAACTCATACGTTTGCTTATCTCGCCGTACTCGTCATGCAGCGCCGACATTAAGCCTACGAAGAAGGCCGCATTCGCCATCTCGTCCAACACGGTCGGGCCTCCGGGCAGAGAGCGATTCTCAATGCGCAGGTGCGCACTCTGGTTCGATACGCCGTAACAGGCGCGATTCCATGGCCAGATGGTTCCGTTGTGCAGCCTGAGCGCGGAGAGATTCGGGACGCCCCCGCGCGCCAGCACCTCCAAGGGCGCTTCGTCCGCTTCCATCGTCATAATGATGCGGAAGCGCGCGATTTGATGGCGGAAGAGATCCAGTACGGAATCTTCAAGCCAGCCTTCCCCGAAGCCTACGCGCGGCGGCTGGCTGCGCGACTGCTGCGTGCGGGTTCGCGCATCGTTGGAATGTTGAAAGAGCGCCACGCGCGTCTCTTGCCATAGACGACGGCCAAAGAGAAGTGGCGAATTAACGGCTGCTGCGAGCACGGGAGCAGTAACCGCCTGCGCCAGGTTATAAGCGCTGGCAAACTCCCGTGGGTTAACTTGCAGATGAACCTGAAAGCTGGCGTTGCACGCATCCATCATGATGTTATCGTGCGTGATGTGCAGCTCGTCCCGGCCCTTGATGTAGGCCGAGAACTTGCCGCCGCGCAGCTGGCTGATGCCTCGATTCAATTCGTAGTAGCGCGGCTTCGGCGTAATATTCTCCAGGCCCAGGTCGGACATGGCGAGCGTCGGCAGAATCCCGCCGAGAAGAATGTCCGCGCCGCACGCGCGCGCTCCCTTGCGTGCCATGCGAACCACTTCCGTCAACTCATCTTCCATTTGACCGAAGCAGCGCCCGCCGAGCAGGCGTGGAGTAAGGTTCGCTTCCAGATTGAAGCGAGCAATCTCTACGACAAACCGTGGATCATTCAGCGTCCCAATGACTTCCTCTGCGACGGGCGCAGGGCCCAGATTAGAATCAACCAGAAACATCTCCTGCTCGGCGCCGATGCAGCGGACACCGCTCTCCAGTCGTCCCGTTTCCAGCATCTCTTCCAACGCCTGAAGATCATCTAAGAGAGCTTTCATGAAAGTTCTCTGTTGATGCTCATCCAGGCCCTTGTCCACATCTTGTTCGCCCATAATCAGAATCGCTTCACCGGTCTTGTCTAACAACTTTCAGCTTCCAATGTTCATATCATTCGTCGCAGGCTGCGAAAAAAGATCTTATGAAAAAGGCGGAGTAGCAAACATGCCGTTGTTGAGCTAAAAGCGTCAGAAAGACTGGTGAATTCCAGAGAAACTGAG
>DASVVZ010000218.1:0-2295 GCA_036389875.1 Pyrinomonadaceae bacterium | reverse complement strand
CCCCGCGGCCCTCGGAGAGTTGCCCTTGTTCTTACTTACCGAAGAGAATCCAGTCGCCGTGCGAAGTGCCCATGAAGAAGAGCATGGGCAAGCTGAGCCAGGCGTTGGTGCGAGATGCCAGAAATGCTTTGCGCGCGTCTTCGGGCGAAGGCGCTTGACCTTCTCCCTTGAAGGCCGCGATGGCCCGCTTCTGCACGCGCCAGATGATGCCCCAGACGTTGAGCATCATCATTATGCCGAGGCCGCCGCCTATGCCTATGGAGACGGACTTGTTGCCCAGATAGCGACCGCCTGCGCCGCCGGCGTTCCCCAGCACGTAAACAATCACGACCGAAAACAGTATGACCACGATGGCTATCACGACCGCGAGCACGCGCCCGTCTTTCGTCAGCGCGGGCACCATGTAGAGGCCGTAGATAATCGCGTAGGTGATGAGCACAATGACCAGCCAGATGCCCAGATAAGCCCAGGGATTGACGCCCGCGTTTCTGGCTTCGCTCGACAGAATGTACATGGCGTAGTAGGTCAGCCCGGCCAGCACCGTGACGACCGCGCCCCAGCGAAAGTACCAGAGGCTGCGGCCGAGAAGGTCAGGGTTGATCTTCTTCTTCGCGTCGGCGTCCATAATCTTCTGCACGGGAACATTGACCAGGTTGAAGAAGTATAGAAGGCCAATCCAGGCGATGCCCGCAACGAAGTGAGTCCAGCGCAGGATGGCGCGCGCCACGTCCGCGCCCGTCGTAGGCCCGTGCACCACGTCCTGCAAGAATCCGAAGCTAACAGGGAGATGACTCACAAACTCGCTTAGCATACGTCCTCCGTCCATGTTGGTCTTGTGAAGCCGTAAAGCTTAGTCGGCGCCCTCGGAAAAGCGGCGCTACAAGCGGGCAACGGAACCGCGCCCGTCGCGTCAGGCAGTCTAGAAAATATTTACGCGCCAGAGATTACACCAGAGAAACCGCAGGCGCAATAAACTTGATTGATTCATTTGAAACGATGAATCAATCATCCGAGGGTCTGGGGCCCGCCGGGATTCCCTTGACGCTCGACTGGTTGAGTACCTTTACCTTGAGGTCGTCTATGACGCGCACCTGGCATGAGAGGCGCACGTTTTCGGCGAGGCCCGTTTCGGATGCCAGCCGGTTGCGCTCAAGCTCACCGATCTCGCCTGGGTCGCCCGCCAGCACCTCTACACGGCAGGTAGTACAGCGGGCGTTTCCGCCGCAGCGATGCAGTATGTCAATGCCCGCGTCCTCTATGGCAAGCACCAGCTTGCGCCCCTCCTCGGCCTCAAAACTGCTCACACCAGCAGCGGCTTCCGCTTCAACCTTCGGCATGTTTCTCGTTTGCTCCTGAACAAATTTAAGGGATGAATTTCGCTTCGGACTTTCTCACACTTGCGCCGCGCACCGCAAGCGGAAAGAATCTAACGCCTCAATCCGGGACGGGCTCGCCCGCAGAGCTTCAACTCCATGTAGAGCGTGCCGGCGACAGGGTTGCCGTAGTAAGGCTCTATCTCCTCGAATCCAAGCGAGCGATAGACGGAAACGGCCCGCGCCATCTTCGACGGCAGGGTGTCCAGCCGCATACGGCTGTAGCCAATGGAGCGCGCCTCCGCGATTATGTGCTCCGCCAGGATGCGCCCGAGCCCGCGTCCCTGGAACTGCGGGCGCACAAAGAGCCGCTTCATCTCGCAAACGTCCTGGCCCAAATCCCTGAGGGCGACCGAGCCCGCCGCCTCTTCCTCGTAGAGGGCCAGAATCAGCCGGCCGCGCGGGGGCGCGTAAGCGCCTGGAAGCTCGCGCAGCTCCCTTTCGAAGTCCTGAAAGCAGAGGTCAATCTGGAGCCAAGCGGCGTATTCTTCGAAGAGGCGGCGCGCTTCGCTAATCTCAGCAGGAGATTCGGCCTCTTTCAGCTTCAACACGTTCCCACTCATCATCAGGGTCGGTATTCGGGGGGGTAGTATATGATCTCGACGGCGTTGCCTCCGACGCCCTTCGTGTAAAAGGAGACGGAGCGGTCGCGGTGCTCTTTGACGGGACGGCCTTCGCGCCGCGCGGCCTCTTCCAGCTCCTCACGCGTCTCCACGCGCAGGCCCATGTGAGGCGGGTGCTTGGAGCCGGGCGCAAGCAGCGCTATGCCGAACCCGCGCGCATCCCTGAGCATGGCCCAGTCGTCATAAAGCGTCTCCACGCGAAAGCCTATGCGCTCGTATTCCGCCACATCGCGGCTTATATCTTCTGACTTGACGGCGATGTGATCCAGCACCACTGCCTCAAAGCGACGTTCCAACTG
>DASVVZ010000217.1:0-4013 GCA_036389875.1 Pyrinomonadaceae bacterium | reverse complement strand
GAAATTAAGAAAACTCGTAGGGCAGAGGACGTAGCCTACAGTCTCGACGGGAAATACATTGCCACGGCAGGCAGAGACGCAACCGTGATTATCTGGGACGCGCTAAACGGCAACCGGCTCTTAACCCTAAAGCATCAGGGGAGGGTCGCGAAAGTGGTCTTCAGCCCGGACGGCAAAACCCTGGCGACTCTGGAATCACACCCCAGTATATCCGACAAACCTTATTACATCCCCTCAATCTGGGAATTGACGGGCGGCACAAACCCCTCAGCCAGGCTGGTCGAAAGAGGCGACGGCTTTCAACTTACGAAAGACCTCTTGAGGTTCAGCCGCCGCGGGAAATATCTGGCTACGAATCAGAAAATCTATAACGTAGCTAATATCGACGAGCCGGTGGGAATCTCGCTCGATGCTTCGGAGGTCTACGACATAGATTTTAGCCCGGATGAAGAGACCACAGCGGTGTTGTTCGCGGAAGAATCCGGGAGTGGAATAGCTTTCTGGGGCAAACAGGGTCCCGACGAAAATGTCATCAGGACTCAAGGGGTCGCCACGAAGTTAGCTTACAGTCCTGACGGGCATTACATAGCTGCCGGCGGCGACGGTCTGCTGGCGCAGGTGTGGGAAGTAAAGAGCAGGCAGGAGGTCACGCGCGTCACTCACAGCGATTTGATAAATACGCTTTACTTTAGCCCTAAAGGCAAATATCTGGTGACTGCGGGTAACGAGCCGACGGTGCGTTTGACTCTCATGAATAAAGCGGACCTGATTAGAGAGGCGTGTTCGCGCCTGGGGAAGAATCTCACGCAGGAAGAGTGGACGAAATACCTCAAGGATAAGAATAACCTTAGCATCTGTAAGCCTTGACGCGAAGAGCTGCGATTGTTGACTATCCTTGTAGGCTGTGACGGCCAAGGAGGATAGCTCTCTGCCTTACCTTGCGCGCAGTTGCTGGACTGAGTGTGAATTATCATGAAGGTCTCAGAAAAACATGAGACGAAAGTTGAATCCGATCTTATCTAAGTATCTTGGATTATCATGTGAAGTTATAACTAAACAGGTCTAGCCTGATGCAAATGATCTATTCGCTGGGATTCGTAAATAGTTGAAAGGCTTATGTGCCTTAAAGAGATCATTTTAAAAGTAGTCCTCTCCTTCCGAATAACGTATAGGCAAAACTTGTAGCAAGCACTTTTGTATATTCCTATATCAGTCGCACTGATTTCTGTTTTTCACAGTAGGAAATAATCTATGAATTTCGGGGCATCTCTTTTATAGTCTTCTGTCTATGAGCGTGGCGCGCCGATAGAGGGCTGAAGTTTAAGGCGTTCTGGCTTTCATGCGGAGTCAATGGGAATTATCTGTCTGGAAGTTCTTTATGACCTCGGCTTACTATGATTCTATTCCAGAGGCGAAGTCTCCTCAGTATGCCTATACGCTGGCGATATTGAGCGGCGGCATTGCTTTCTTCATCGCTCAGTTCGGCGACACGGCCGCCTTCTGGCTCTCTTACGTGCTTCTGGCAGCCCTCTTCGCCTCTATCTGGCCACACAGCGCGTGGCAATGGGCGGGCTGGCTCTGTTTGCCAATCCTCCTCTTAACCCTCTTTGACCTACTTATTACTAGAAGCTCCTATAGATTTCTGTTCGACGTGATGATGTTCGCTAAAGCGCTTCCGCTCGCCGGTCTGGGCGTTTATGTCGGGTCAAAGCTCTCCATACGAAAGATTACTTATCGATATGCGAACGCCCAGCGTGGGAGAAGGAAATCAAGTAATCATTCGCGAAGGAATCAGTCCTCTTTTGAGCTGAATGGGCATGCCGTCCCGGTAGCTATTCGCAAGCCCTCTTTTTCAATACCTCGCCACCAAGACCAAATAAGAGCTATTGAACCCGAAGCGCCTGCGCAAAGCCTCAGTGACGCTCTCATCAAAGCAGCGCAGGCCGGAGACCTGGATAAAATCGGGCTCCTCGTCGCGCAAGGTGTAGACGTAAACGCCATGAGCGATGATAAATCCACGCCCCTGATGATAGCGACGCTCGGCGGGGATGCGCAGATGGTCGAAGCCCTGTTCGGCAAAGGGGCCGCTGTCAATGCCACGCTCTGCAATGGGTGGACTGCCCTGATGATTGCGACCATAGAAGGGCACGCCGGCGTTGCGCGCTCTCTGATTGAGCACGGGGCAGATATTAACGCCGCGAATAATAGAGGCTGGACGCCCATAAGATTCGCCGTCTCTATGGACGAGACGGAAATCCTTAGGTTGCTACTTGAGGCCGGAGCCGATGTTAACTTTTCGGACGCGCAAGGGCAGACGGCGCTTATGCAGGCGGCAGGCGAAGACAGCATTGCAAGTATAAAAATGCTGCTGGATGCGGGCGCAGACCCTCACCCCAAGGATAAGAACGGGCGAACTGCTCTAATGATTGCGCGCGAGCACGGCTGCACTAGAAGTATCAAGCTTCTCAAAGAGGCGTTAGCCAAAGCCGCGCTCCCGGATAACGCGGCGGGCTGCCTCCAATGCGACGACGATTCGTATCTATATCTGCTCAAAGAGGAGTTGGAAGAAAAACTCTCCCGTCCCGCAGCACTCTCAGCGCATGCCGCCGACGATATGTCAGAGATGCTCCGCTCCTCGCTTCAGGCCGTGCGCGAGCAGATTGAATCAAACAGGAAAGAACGTCTTCTCACCCCGTCCGAGCTATCGCACAAGCTGATGCTTACGCTGCGCGAAGCGTCTACGCTCTCGGGACTGCCGCGCCATCATCTTCTAGAAGCCATAGAAGGCGGCACGCTCCGTGCGCAACTCATTAAACACGGCTGGCGAATTACGCGCGAGTCGCTGGATGATTACATCCGCCGCTTGTCGAGCTAAAAAGAGAAGCCTGGAGCACGCCGCGTAGGCTATCTCCCCGCGAGCAGTTGCAGGATAATTTGAGATGACAATAGAAAAGTTTTTCTTGTATGATTCGGGCCTCTCCTCTCGGGTCTTTAAAATCTTGCCCTGATTGAAAAGGACGCCGCTACGCCATGAAAAAAATCACCTCTCTCTTTCTCCTACACATACTTGTTTGTGCTTCCCTTACTGTGCGGGCTCAGACGCCTTCTCCCGCCCCTGCGCCGCCCCAGCCGCAGGGCGTTCAGCCCGCCGATGAAGATTCTGTAGTTCGCATCACTACTAACCTGGTGCAGGTAGACGCGGTCGTGACGGACAGCAAGGGGCGTCTGGTCACAAACCTCGGGCCGGAAGATTTCGAGGTGCTGGTCAACGGCAGGCCGCAGAAGATAACAAACTTCTCTCTGGTGATAAACGAGACACAGACCATAGGGAAGCCCTTGGCCGGGGCCGCGGGAACGGTCAGGAGCAGAGACGCTGACAGGGATAGGAGCGGCGCGCCGGTTCCGCCCGCCAGGATTCGCCCGGAACAGGTCAGGAGAACTATAGCGCTGGTCGTTGACGACCTGACTTTATCTTTTGAAAGTATGCATCAGGTGAGGCAGGCACTGAAAAAGTTTGTAGACGAGCAGATGCAGCCTGGCGATTTAGTAGCCATAGTGCGCGTGAGCGCCGGCGTAGGTGCTTTGCAGCAGTTCACTTTCAACAAACAGCAGCTCTACGCCGCCATAGAGAACATCAAATATAACCCCATGGTCGATCGACTGCGCTCGTTCGAGCCGGGCGGGAGTGTGGTTGCCGGGATGGTAGCGCGCACACGAACACCTACAGATGCCGGAGACAGAGGGATTGTCAGGCCCGAAAGCCCGGAAAAATTTCGTGAGGACACGCTGGCCAGAGCTTCGCTGAGCACGACGGGCTATGTCGTCAGAGGAATGCGAGACCTGCCGGGTCGTAAGGCCGTGCTGCTTCTGTCGGAAGGCTATTTCCTGGTTGACTCGGACGAGCCGGGCAAGGGCCAGCTTGTTCGCCGGGCCATTGAAAGCCTGATTGACAGCTCAAGCCGCGCCGGAGTCGTTGTCTACACTATGGACGCCAGAGGGCTTGTGGCGGAAGG
>DASVVZ010000216.1:0-11944 GCA_036389875.1 Pyrinomonadaceae bacterium | reverse complement strand
TTCGGGCGCGCTCTTTCCGGCACGCATCAGGTCTAGTCCCAGCTTGCCGTAGGAAGGGTCTACGAAGGACTGCGTGGCGATGGCCCCTACGCCAGCCTCTGCCCAGGGCACGACCGCGCCGACCGAGAACCAGTGCGACTGTACGGCCACGCCCATCTCGCCCGTAGCCGGGTCTCGCGCCACAATCGAAAAGGTATGAACGGGGCGAAGCGGCATCTTCGGCTCATCCTTGCGCGCCTGCGCTCCTGCCCGCCCCGGAAGCGTAGCGGCCAGCAACGCGGCCACGGCCGCCAGCATAAACACACAAGCTTTCACACTCATAAAAGCAGGCCGTTAGTCCGCAATGCAGAAGAGGGGAAAAGCATTCAAGCCCGAATCGGCTTTTCCTTCATCGCTGCTGCAACGCGGCCTTCCGTGTTTCTTAGAACCATCCCTTCTTGTTCTGTATGTAGGTTCGCACGAACTCCTCGTCGGATTTGGTCAGGTAGAGGATTCCCTCTATGGTGCCTATGAGGCCGCCGAGGCCGCAGGTGATGAAGGTGATGCCAATTTGGATGAGACCTTCGGTGGTGTAGCCCAGTATGAACTTGTGTACGCCGAAGCCTCCGGCCACAATGCCAAGGATTCCGGCCATGACCTTCTTCTCCGCGCCGGGTATCTGCGTGGTGGCGGGCGCGCCGCCGTAACCCTGCTGAACGGGCTGATAGCCTGTGCCGGCGCTCGTCAGCGGCGACTGGCAGGCGTAGCAGACCTGCGAAGTGTCTGCGTTCTGCGCATTACATCTGGGACAATAAATAGCCATTGGGGATTTTACTCCTGTCTTGATTGACGTTTGGAAAATGTTGAGGCGTTACAATGACCCACGCGCGCCGTCCGAGAGGCTATGCCATCTCTTTGCAGCGCGCGTGAGCCATTCAAAGTGACTTTTGCCAGTACCCGGCGCTATTTGCACGTGCCCGCTTTTAGCGGCCCATGTTGAAGCTTAAAGCGCCCGCGAGATTAAGAATTATCGCCAGTATGAACCAGATAACGGCCAGGACTATGGAAATCATGCCCCAGGTCTTGGCGCTTCCGGCCGCCGCCGCCGCGCCCGCCATATCCCCTGCCGCAGCCTTCTTATTTACCTGCATGGCGTAGATGAGGGAAATGAGCCCGTGCGGGAGGCAGCAGAATATAATAGAAACCACCGTAGCGATAATCGCTATAACCATATTGTTAGGGACGTTCCCTCCAGCGCCCGCAGCAGCAGGTGGCGGTGCCGACCAGTTTTGTGACATTCTCGTGTCTCCTCTTCCAGTTAGATGTAAATTTTTAGCCTTGCTTGATTTATACGTCCGGCGCGTCGTGTGGGTGGTAAGTCCTGTGGCGGCCTCCCCGGCTCTGTGCGCCGGTAAAGCGTGGCGACTTGGGGCCACTCGGGGCCCGGAATCTTTTCGCGCTCAGGCTGCATAACTTACAAACGCGCCCGGTCTTTGTCAACGATTATTAATTGAGCCGGGCGGAAAAGATCGAATCGGTCTTAAATCCTCAAGCCCCTCTGAGAGAGCCGTCGAGGAAGATTTGCTGCCACAATTCCAGCGTCAAAAGCTGAAAGACCTGTAAATTGTAGTCTTCGCGGCCCAGTAGATTCTCCCGCACTATTCTTTGAACCGCCTCGGGGCGAAAGTGCCCGCGCCGCCTGATTCTATCTTCCGAGAGCAGGTCGCGCGTCATCTCCAGAAGCGGCCCGCGCAGCCATGAGCGCAGGGGCGCGCCGAACCCTGCCTTTCTGCGCCACACCACCTCGCGCGGCAGAAGCCTTTCGGCCGCGCGCTTCAGTATGTACTTTCGCTTAAACCCACGGAGCTTCAGGTTGGGCGGCATGCGCGCGGCCAGCTCCACCAGCTCGTGGTTCAGAAAGGGAACCCGCACCTCCAGGTTGGCGGCCATCGAGGTCTTATCCGTCGTGTCCAGATTCAGGCAGGGCAGAAAAGTCTTCATGTCAACGTAGAGCAGCCTGTTGAGGGGGGCGGCATTCATTACTCGCTCGAAGTAGCGGCGATGAAGATAGTATGCGTCGAAGCCCGCCGCGCGCTCTCTCATCTCCGGCGTGTAAAGCTCCGCTTTCGCGCTATCCGTAAAGTAGGTGCCGTAGCCCATGTAGCGATTCTCGAAATCGAGCGCAGCGCTTCTGGCAAACTTCTTCATGTTGCGAAGGGGCGCGGTCAACTTTCCAGGAAGCCCGCCGGGCAGAGCGCTCTCGACGGCGCGCATCAGCGGGCGTCTCAGGAGACGCGGCACAGGATCCAGCGCCCCGGCGATTTTCATGGCCAGTTGACGCGGGTAGCCAGCGAAGACCTCGTCGCCTCCCATTCCCGAAAGCATAACCTTGAGCGTGGAGCGGGCCGCGCGCGAGACCAGATAGCTCGGAATCGCCATGTCAATCGGGGGCACGTCCATGTGATAGACGAGTTTCGGCAGAAGCTCTATCACGTCGGGCCTCAGCATCTCTTCGTGATAATCGGTGTCGAGCAGGCCATTGACCCTGCGCGCCCATTCCACATCGTCGGGGATGATGTCGTAGCGCAAATCTTTCGATTCGATTCCAACCGTGTAGGTAGAGACCCGCCGGGGCGCTGCGTGCTCTTTCATGAGCGCGACGATTGAGGATGAGTCAACGCCGCCCGACAGAAACGAGCCCAGGGGAACGTCCGCCACCATCTCCATTCGCACCACGCGCGACAGGGTTTCGAGCACGCGCTCCCGCCACCACTCTTCGCTTCTGCCTTCCTCTATCTCGTCAAAGGAGACATCCCACCACTCGCGCACGCTCAAGTCGTCGCCGCGCAGGGTGAGAAGATGCGCGGGCGGTAAGGTTCTAATGCCGCGAAAGAGCGTGTGCGGGTCGGGCGTCCAGAGAAAGGTCAGATACTGGTTGAGCGCCTCCGCGTCCAGTTCCGGCTTCACCAGCCCGCTCGCCAGAATAGCCTTCATCTCGGAAGCGAAGACGAAAGAGCCACACGCTCCCTTCTCTCCCTGCACTTGAGCATAATAGAGAGGCTTTATCCCCAGCCGGTCGCGCGCCAGAGTAAGCGTCCTCTGCTCAGTGTCCCAGACGCCGAAGGCGAACATGCCGTTTAAGCGCGCGAGGCAGCCTTCGGCTCCCCACTCGGCGTAGGCCGCGAGCAGGACTTCCGTATCCGTGTCCGTGCGAAACCTGCGGCCCTTCGATTGAAGCTCCTCTCGCAACTCTCTGTAGTTGTAGATTTCGCCGTTGAAGGTCAGGACAAGCCGCCCGTCCTCGGAGAGCATGGGCTGGTGGCCCGCCGGGGTCGGGTCGATAATAGAGAGCCGCCTGTGGCCCAGGCACGCGCGCCGCCCTTCGTCGTCCGTCGAACCGGAAGTCCACACGCCCTCGTCATCGCGCCCTCGATGCTCAATACGGGCGAGCATCGGCGCGATCATTACCGCCGGATTAATGCCTATGAGACCTGCGATTCCGCACATGAATAGAGAGTAATATAAAGTAGACCAGGCATAAAACCGAGGTGTCGGCTCTTTTCTGCTACACTGCCCGGAATCCTTAAGGCATTATTTCGCGTGAAAGAGAGAACTGAGAGCGTGCGTGCGGGTGACAGGCTTCGAGCGGCCGGAAAGTGGCCGCTCGTGATAGCGTCCCTGTGCATCTTTCTGGCGGCCTTTGGCGTGCGGCTGCTGTCGTGGCAGGACACGCGCGGCGGCGAGGCGGAGAAGGTTCAATGGGTCGTCGCGGGAGACTACAAGCGCGTGGCGAGGCTCCTCAGGGAAGGCGGCGCGGCCTCGTTCTTCGATTCCTCTTCGCCTCTGGCCGACCCGAATAACCTGGGCCACCCGCCCGGCTACTCCATACTGCTCGCGGCCGTCTACGCCATCGGGGGCGAAAGCGACGCCGCCGCGCAGCTCTTTCAAATAACGATTGACTCGCTCTGCGCCGTACTCATCTTCGCCATCCTCGCGGAGCTCTTAATGGTTGGGGCGGGGCTCACGGCGGGCATGCTGGCTGCGCTCTCGCCGCAGTTCGCATGGAACTCAGTGCTTCTGCTGCCCGACTCGCTCTCGGTCTTTCCAATCCTGCTCGCCGTCTATCTGCTGGCAAGAGCGCTCAGGCGGCCGAGGCTCTTGACCCTGCTGGCTGCGGGCGCTCTTGTGGGCCTGTCCTGCTGGCTGCGGGCGAATGCTCTGCTGCTCGCTCCATTTCTGGCCGGCGCATGTCTCGTGCTCTTTGAGCGAAGGGTTCGGCTCGGTTACTGCGCGGCGCTTCTGGCCGGGGCCCTGCTCGTCATAGCGCCTTTGACCATACGCAACGCCATAGTCTTTCGCCATTTCATCCCGCTCTCTCTGGGCGCGGGCCAGACGTTTCTGGAAGGCATAGCCGACTACGACCGGCAGGGAAGATTCGGCGTCCCTCAAACCGACATGGGCATCATGAAGTGGGAATCGGAAGCCTTTAATAGACCGGACTACTACGGCTCGCTCTTTAACCCGGACGGAATCTATAGAGAGCGCATGCGGCTCAGACGCGGCCTGTCAATCGCGGGCTCTAACCCGGCGTGGTTCGCGGGCGTGATGCTGCGGCGCGCAAGCTCCATGCTCAGGCTCGAAAGAGCGCGACTCATCTCTACGGAGCCGCCTGTCTCTCATTCACCGGAAAGCGCGGAAGCTAGAGCGCCCGTCTGGGCAGTCTCTACGGCCGAGCTGAAGGCTACAGCCGCGCTGGCGTCGCAGGCCAGAGCCGCAACGGCGCAGGACAATCAAGCCCTCGAACTCACCGGAGACGCTTCCAGATATGGAGACCAGCTCGTCTCGGCTCCGTTCGAGATAAGGAAGAACAGGGATTACCTTCTCGCAGTCCGCGCCAAAATTCTACGGGGCCGCATGAGCATCGCCGTCAAAAGCGCACGTGCTGCGCACGCCTCGATGATCGTCGAGACCGAAGAGATGAAGACGCCGGAAGAGCAGCCCGAAATACTCATCCGTCTTCCCTTCGTGAGCGGGCGCGACGAGCAGGCGCGGCTGGTAATCTCAAACGCCGCCCCGCAGGAGGCGAATCCGTTGATACGAATCGGTGACGCGAGGCTATACGAACTGGGAGCGGCCTCGAACACCTGGACGCGGGCGCTGCGCTGGCCCCTCGCCGCCTTACAAAAGCTCTACATCACAGCCGTCATCCTGCCGCTGGCTATCTTTGGGCTCGTCCTTCTAGTACGACAGCGCGCTTACCGCACGCTCGCAGTACTTCTGGCCGTGCCCGTCTACTACCTCTCGGTGCAGTCGGCCACGCACACAGAGTACAGGTACATACTGAGCCTTCATTACTTCCTCTTTGCGCTGGCCGGCGTCTTCATCTACGCGACTGGAAATTATCTACGGCTGCGCCTGCGTAAAGGTTAGGCGGGCTTTGCGCTTCCGGCGCGTGCTTTCTCTGCCAGGGCTTCCTCTATAATTCGGCTGACCCATTCGGCGCGTGCGTCCCACGTGCCGCTCATGACCGCGGCCTGCCGCGCCTGTCCAGCCGCAGGGTCTCGCTCTTCGAGCGCTTCCTGAACAAGTCGCAGGAACTCTTCGCGGCTTCGTGCTATGCGAAGCACACCATTCATGGGCTCGTATTCGGGAAGCGGCGCTATGACCACGGGCTTGCCCGTAGCAAGATACTCACGCACCTTTATGGCTGAACCGTAACTTGTGAAAGCCTGCTCCGTCTCCCACGGCAGCACGCAGACATCAAAGCCTGCTGCATAACGGGGAAGCTCCGCGTACGGAACCGGCGGGACGAAGTGAACATTTTTGAGCGATTCGATCTCCATCCCGCGCGAGCGGTTGCCTATAAAAACCCAGTGCCAGTCGGGCCGCTCACGCGCGGCCTTTCTAATCAGCTCCTGGTCTACGAGCCACGGCTCAATCGCGCCGAAGTAGCCCAGTCGCGGGCTAGGGATTCGCTCTATCTCGGGCGCGACTTCCAGTTCTCCTGTGCCGACCCTAGACCAGTGAGCGAAATCCACCGCCTGCTCCAGAAGAAACGAACGCTCGCGCCCGCGCTCGGCCTCTTCCAAAAGCTTCCGCCCGGAATAGAAGATTATGTCCGCCGAATCTATGGCTCGCTCGTGAAGCCTCTGAATCAAGCGCGGGTCGGTCGCGTGATCCATAGTGTTGGCGTCGTACTTGTCCGAGACCTGATATACGACCAGCTGCTCGCCCAGGCGACCTATCATGTCAACGGCGGTCGGGATGGCTATCCATAGAACGGGGCGGGTGAGTCCTCGCCGCCGCATCAGTCTTCCAATCTGCGCTCTCAACAGCTGCCGGTTGGCCGCGCGCGCCGCCCTGCTCCCGAAGAATGGAAGGGTCGGAGGCGAAACTACCGTGATGCCGTCTTCGGTCGTGCGCGCAAGCCTTGAGTAGCTGCGGAGCTTACGCACCACGCGCGGCAACAGGTCTTTGTTAGTCAGAGAGGCCAGCCCCATCGAAATCGAGTTGACGAAGATGACGCGATTTCCCGCACGCGCGAACCTCTTCATCAAGTGGTTCTTAGAGTGCGGGTGGTGATACCACCAGTCCTCGCCGCCGAAGCAGACGATCGATTTACCCGAGAAGATTGGCAAGTTCCCTTAGCTTTCCATGCTGATTTTCGGTTTCCGACTATAGCATGCAATAAATGCCGTACACACAAATTGTCAGGAATAGGATAAGAACGGCAAGACCTCGCTAGATGAACGCGACACTTCTGTACTAAATTGGTCGGACACCAGCAAGAAAGGCTAAGGAGGACTATTTCGATGGCGGTCAAAGTTGCAGTTATCTATTACAGCGCTACGGGGACAACCTACAGGCTGGCGCGCGCCATAGAGGAGGGCGCACGAGAGGCCGGAGCGGAGGTTCGCCTGCGCAAGGTGCATGAGCTGGCGCCGGAAGAGGCTATAAAATCGAACGAGGGCTGGTCCGCGCACAGCAAGGAGACGCAGACTGTTGAAGAGGCATCGAACGCAGACCTTGAATGGGCTGATGCGATAATCTTCGGCACGCCCACGCGCTACGGGCTGCCGACCGCGCAGCTCAAGCAGTTTCTGGACATGACCGGCGGACTCTGGGCCAGGGGAGCGCTCGTCAACAAGGTCTGCTCGTCGTTCACCAGCACGGGCACCTCGCACGGAGGGCAGGAGACTACAATAGTCAACCTCAACACCACCTTCTATCACTGGGGCGCAATCATAGTCGGGCCGGGGTATGCAGACCCGATTCAGTTCCAGTCGGGCAATCCTTACGGCACGTCCTTTACCTCTAACAACGGGGCGCTCAAGCCGGACGAAACGACTCTCCAGGCGGCGCGCTTCCAGGGACGGCGCGTCACGGAAATTGCCGCGATGATAGCGGCAGCAAGCGACAAGTAGGCGTGTCATTCTCTTGTTTTCGCGATAAAAGCCCGAGTCTGTTCGCCGCGTTTCATGGGAGAAACTCGTTGCATTTGTGAAACAATTTGGTGAAAGAGCTTCGTTAACCTTTCTCTCAAAATCAATCTGTCACTAGAGGGAAGGGAATTATGAGCAACGAAAAGAACGACATGTCGAATACAGTTAAGGCTCCCGAAGAGTGGACGACCGGGGACGAGCCTATGACGGGCGCTCAGCGCTCTTACCTGAAGACGCTTTCAGACGAGGCGGGCGTAGAGCTGGACGAGAACCTGACGAAGGCCGAAGCCTCAAAGCGTATAGACGAGCTTCAGCAGAAGACGGGGCGCGGCCTTGAAGGCCAGCAGAAGCAGGGCGCACGCGCTTAAGTAGATAATCTTCCGGCCGGGCGCAGGCGCTCAGGCTCAAAAAAAGTTCGTGGCCGGATTGAATGAATCCGGCCACGAACTTTTTTATTGGAATGAAAGGCGGGCTTTTAAGCTCTTCGTTTCTTCAACCGGAGGCGGGGCTCGTGATTGACGTGAGGTAATGTGTCTTGAGTTCGTCCTGGGAGGTGATGCAGATGTTCAAATCATGCAGCAGACCCGTCTCCAGGCCGTAAACCCAGCCGTGAACGCTGAGGTCCTGACCCTGCTCCCATGCGTTTTCGACAATCGTGGTCTGGCAGACATTCGACACCTGCTCTATGACGTTCAGCTCGCAGAGCCTCTTGAATTTCTGTGTGATGTCGTTCAGCTCCTCGAGCTGTCCTTTGTGCTTTTGCGCGACGTCCTGTATGTGCCTGAGCCAGTTATCAATCAGCCCGTGCCTCTTATTCTCCATAGCCGCGAGGACGCCGCCGCAGCCGTAATGCCCGCAGACTATGATGTGCTTGACCTGTAACACTTCCACCGCGTACTGAATCACCGAGAGGCAGTTGAGGTCCGTGTGCACGACCACGTTTGCCACGTTCCGATGCACGAACATCTCTCCGGGCAGAAGGCCCGTAATCTCGTTGGCGGGCACGCGGCTGTCGGCGCAGCCAATCCAGAGATACTGGGGCGTCTGCTGCTGCGAAAGATTCTGGAAGAACTCGGGGTTGGTGGCCTGTATGCTGGCGGCCCACTCGCGGTTCTTGTCGAACAGGTGTTTAAGCTTTCTCATAATTACAGCTCCTTAAAATAAGAGATAAGGAATAGGTAAATAATAGATGGTAAATAGACGAACGAAGGTTTTTCTATTCACCGTTCACCATTTACCAGTCTTATGAAGCCCCGGCGCGTTTGCCCATCGGCTCCGCGCCGGGGCTTTGGATGACGGAGAGCAGGTTGCCCTCTATGGTGGCGCAAATCTGTTCAAGCGGCAGGTCGTTGTCATCTTCCCCGAAGGGGTCTTCTATCTCCACGCCTATCTCTTCTATGCCGAAGAGTATGTAGGCTATGAGCAGCGTGTCTATGACCGTAGACCAGCCGTATGATTCTATGAGCGCGAAGGGGAGCGTGACGCAGTACAGAATGAGCGCGCGGCGCAAGTGGACTACGTAGGCGAAGGGCAGAGGCGTTTTGTGTATGCGCTCGCACGCGCCTATGTAATCAATCAACAACTGGACGTTGTTGTCTAGCGTCATGGCCATGTAATCCGAGACGTGACCGCTTCGCCTGGCCTCGTCAATCAGCCGGCTGATGCGCAGCGCTATCGCTGAAGGTAGATGAGCGGCTGCGAGCACCTGACTTACTTCTGTGGCGGGCAGCCGCTCCGCCATAGGCCCTATCGCTTTCGAGCCGCGCAACGCGTGCATGGAAGAGTATGCGAAGGCCACCGTCCACAAGGTTACAGCTTCTGCGGTTGTGGGAGCGTCGCGCAAAAAGGCCGTGGATGAGCGCGCGAGGTTTCTGGATTCGTTGACCATGCCGCCCCACATCTTGCGCCCTTCCCAGAAACGCTCGTAGGAAGCGTTGGTGCGAATCACGAGCAGCAATCCGATCGCCACGCCTACCAGCGCGTGCACGGTCGAAGGCACCGCCACCGGGCGCACGTACAGGTGAAAAGCCACGACGGCCGCAGCCCACGCGACTACCAGCATGACGCGCCCCGTAATCTCGCGCACCATGGAGCCCTTTATGTCAAAGAGGTGATCCGTCCATTTATGAGCATCGTACTCAATCATACAAAGATACCCGTAGAACTCCTTCTATTTATGGGTTGATTCTGATTTACGTATGGAGAAGAGAGGGTTGAGTTTTAGGGGGCGGCGCTCTGTCCGAGCGCGGATTCTTCGACATTGAAGCCGCGCGCAGGCTCGTCCGCATCGTATGAGAGCTTATATTGCTTACTCTTACTAAAATCCTGGTATTCCATGCTTAGCTTCCGGCCGATGATTTTGTAGCCGTCCGTAGAGCTGCTCGGCGTCCAGCAGGATTCGTAGTTACGGGCCTTTATGTCGAGCATCCTCCAGGCGCTGTTCAGCTTAATCCAGAGCAGGCCGCATTCTTCGGCAGCGCCGCATCTGCGCGCATCCGGCACGGCCTTCGAAGGGCCGCACGCATCTACCAGAAGGTAAGTGAAAGCGCCTTCTCTAGACACAAAGAGAAGCTTCACCTCATCGAGCCTGGCCGCCAGAACCTGTTCCCTCACGTCCAGCGAGCGGCGCATCCTGCCGCTCATCAGCACGAGGCTGCGGCCCCTGCCGCGCAGCTTGATTTGCGCGCGCCTCGAAGAAGCTTGCGCGAAAGCAACGCTCTGGATAAGCAGCAGAGAGACAAAGAGGGCCGTCTTCAGCTTTGCCGTCATGTGAACCCTCACACGATTACGATTTGCATGACCCGGAACGACCATCTTTATACCACAACCTTTCGCCAGATGATCGAGTAACGCCAGAGCAGATGCCTTCGAACCTCTGCGCCGGGCAGCAGCTCGGCGCAGACTTTGCGGACTTCCGCGAGAGTCGGATAAGTATCGAACTGCACATGCTCGGCCCAGGCTGCGCGCACGGATGCGGGCTCCCTTAACCTTCGTTGATGAAGTAATCTCAATCCGACGCAGACGGGCAAAGCCAGCGCATCCATCATCCCCTCATAGAATCCTTCCGGCTCCACAAGGTCTAATATCAGCAGGACGCCGCCGGGCCTGAGGGCTCGCCTGAATTTGTCGAGCATGTGCTTCATGGGCAGGTGGTGCATCGTCGCAATCGTAGCCACGCAATCGAACTCTTCGTCAGGAAAATCCCGCTCGACCGCGTCCGCCACATCAAACACAATGTTCTTAAACTGGCTTGAGCGCTCACGCGCTATGCGTACCATCTCGGGCGAGAGGTCCAACGCAGTCACGTGCTCTGCTCGTCCTGCAAGACGGCGCGAAAAGGCTCCCGTGCCGCAGCCTACCTCAAGCGCGCGCCGGCAATCAGCGGGCACTCGCCGCAGCAGCAAGTCGTGGTAATGGCTGTTCTGCGTCCACTCGTCACCGCTCGCGGTAACGAGCGCCAGCCGGTCAAACTCCTTGCCTATGGTGGAAGCCGAATCGGTCATGATATTTGATAGGCCGAGCGCGGCCCGGCCCTTACGTAGAAGGCTTATGCCCCTGTATCTCTTCTCTGATGAAGCGCACGAGCGATTTTATCTGCGCTTCGGTCAGGCTGTTTTTGAAGGGCGGCATGTTGCGGGTGCCGTTGGAGATTCGCTCGAACAACTGCTCGTCCGTGTAGCTCAGAACCTGCTGCCGCTTCAGGCCGGGTGCGCGCATGCCGCCCGGAGGGTTGCCCTCGCCGTCCTCGCCGTGGCACATGGCGCAACGGGCGGCAAAGATGTCGCGGGCCGCCGCATTCCCATCTTTTGTAGAAGAAGAGCCCTTGCCGCAGGCCGAGAGCGCAACCAGAGTTAAAGTATATATGATTACCAGCTTGGTCTTTATCATCGCAGATTAGCCGAAAGAGAAGAAGCCCGGATCCATCAGGTACAGGTTGGCCAGCCCGGCGGCTGCCCCCAGCAGGAATACCAGAAACACTATCAGCCTGTCCGCTGTCGTCTCGGGCGGCCCCGCCTTTGTCGGAAACAGAAGCACAAAGAGGCCGCCGATTATTCCCAGAGGGGCGAACACGGCCAGCTTCATGTAGTACTGCCCTTGCTGCCAAAGCAGCTGCCAATCATAATAGAGCAGCCCTGCGAACAGCACTATAATTACCAGTCCCAGCAGCCGCATCTTCCAGTGAAGCATCCATTTTCTCCTTGATGGGCTGGGATCAGCGAAAAGAAAGAGACCGATTTTCCCGATCCGGTTCTCTGACCCTTATCCCAGTTTCATGACTTATCACTATTCGGTTTATAATGTTTCTTTCAAAGACGCAATAATTTTTCTACTGGAGACGGCTTAAGTGACTAGAGAGAAGATTCAAAAGCGGCCCGACCACATGCGCTTCGGCGGCCGCATACTTTATTTAACCGAAGATGTGTCGCTCATTCGCCGGCAGCTGGCGGAGGGCGAAAATTTGCAGCATGATGCCGGACGGCCGCTCATGAACAACATCTCTACGGACGAGATTACGCCGGGCT
>DASVVZ010000215.1:0-5440 GCA_036389875.1 Pyrinomonadaceae bacterium | reverse complement strand
GGACATGCAGGGCCGGCTGTGGTTCTGCTCCTGCGGCTACCTGCTGCCCTGGACTGGCAACGCCTGGAGCGCGGACAACTCTCAGCACTTCTCAGACCCGTACAGCTTCACGCACGTACTGCACGGCTTTATATTCTGCTGGCTGCTGTGGCTGCTCTGCCCTAAGTGGAAGCTTCGCTGGCGGCTCGTTGTCGCAATCTCCGCGGAAGCTTTGTGGGAAGTAGCGGAGAACTCAAGCTACGTGATAGAGCGATACCGTGCGGCTACCGCCGCGCTGGGCTATCAGGGCGACACGATCGTCAACTCTTTGGGAGACATACTGTTTTGCGCCGTGGGCTTTCTGGCGGCCGAACGCCTTGGCTTTCGCCGCTCGCTCGTCCTCTTCTTCCTGACCGAAGCCGTCCTGCTAATCCTCATCAGAGACAGCCTGCTCCTGAACATACTGATGCTGCTGTACCCTGTGGAGGCGATCAAAGTCTGGCAGACGGGCCATTAGCTTTATTCCAGCCGATAGTTGGGCGCTTCCTTCGTGATGATAACGTCATGCACGTGCGACTCTCTGAGGCCGGCCGAAGTGATGCGTACGAAGCGCGTCTTCTCCTGAAACTCTTTTATGTTACGGCAGCCCGTGTAACCCATGCCGGAGCGTAAGCCGCCGACCAGTTGAGTGACCATGTCCGCGAGAGTGCCGCGATAGGGGACGCGCCCCTCTATCCCTTCGGGCACGAGCTTGGATTCGTTGAGGGTGTCTTCCTGACTGTAGCGGTCGCGCGAGCCTTCGCGCATAGCGCCGATTGAGCCCATCCCGCGATAGGACTTGAAGGAGCGGCCCTGATAGAGAATCACCTCGCCTGGAGCCTCTTCGGTTCCGGCAAAGAGCGAGCCAATCATCACCACGTCAGCTCCGGCAGCGATCGCCTTGGCCACGTCGCCGGAAAACTTTACGCCGCCGTCCGAGATGACCGGGACATTCGCCTCCCGCGCAACCTGCACGGCTGATTGGATGGCGGAAATCTGCGGCACGCCAGCGCCCGTGACGACTCTGGTCGTGCAGATCGAGCCGGGGCCTATGCCTACCTTTATGGCGTCAACGCCCGCGTCTATAAGCTCGCGTGCGCCTACCGTGGTGGCTATGTTTCCGGCTACGAGTTGCGTGTCGGGGTGGCGTCGCTTGATCTCGCGCACGGCTTCGACTACGCGCGTAGAGTGGCCGTGCGCCGTGTCTATCACCAAACAATCTACGCGCGCCCTGACAAGCTCATCCGCTCGCTCCCTGAAATCTCCGGTCGCGCCTATGGCCGCGGCGCAGCGCAGGCGGCCCAGGTCGTCCTTCGCAGCGTTCGGATACTTGATTGCCTTCTGTATGTCCTTGACCGTGATGAGCCCCTTGAGGTGCTTGTCGCCGTCTATGACCAGAAGCTTTTCAATACGATGCTTCTGCAAGACGGCCTTGGCCTGGTCGAGCGTGGTGCCGACGGGCACTGTGACGAGGGGCTGCGGCGTCATCACTTCCGAGACGGCTATCTCAAAGCGAGTTTCAAATCTCAGGTCGCGGTTGGTGATGATGCCCACCAGGTGGCCGTCTTCGTCAACTACGGGTACGCCGCTGATGTGATAGCGCTCCATGACCGCGAGCGCGTCGCGCACGGGACGGTCGGGCCGTATCGTCACCGGGTCTACAATCATGCCGGATTCCGAGCGCTTCACCTTGTCGACCTCTTCCGACTGGCGCTCTATGGAGAGGTTCTTGTGTATGACGCCGATGCCGCCCTGCTGCGCCAGAGCTATGGCGAGCGCGGCCTCCGTCACGGTGTCCATGGCGGATGAGCAGAGCGGAATCTGTAGCCGTATGCCGCGTGTAAACTGAGTGGAGGCGTCCGTCTCGCTGGGCAGCACGTCGCTGCGCGCGGGCATTAACAGAACGTCGTCAAAGGTCAGTCCTTCCTGAATATCCGGCGTAATCATGATGGCTGTTAAATACTCCTTCCGATGAAAGCTCCGGGCGGGAGGCTCCTTGTCTCAATCAGGTTTGCTTCAAGTATAAAACGAAATGCCCGCATCTCTAAGCGGGCATCATGAAAGAGCCTGAATTGTTGCGCGCGGCTCTCCGGCAGACCTTCTTCTTCTGACCGAATGTGCAGAGAGCTTCTAGTGCCGCACGGGACCTGGCGGCAACGCGCGAATTTACTGCGAAAGCTGCTCGTAATTTTCCTTGGTGATGACAATCTCGGCCAGGTTCCCTCGTGACTCAGGGGTGACTTTTGCCGGGCGGTTATTGATGCTGACTTCCAGAGCATCCACTTTGCTGCGAGAGACCAGAACGCTCACGCGCTCGTTGGGCTTGAACTCCCTCATCTCGTCCGCCTGAAGCATCAATTCAGACGAAACGCCGTCGTCGACTTTCGACCTTGTCCAGACGCTCTCGCCCCTAGCCTTAATCTGTACTGTAAAGCCTACGGCGGGGGCGGAAGCGGCCGGCGCTGTGCCGGCTGCCGGAGCCGCCCCGGTATTAGCCGGGGCCGTTTGACTCGGGCCGGTCTGCCCTGTCTGCTGAGCGGGCGCCGCGCTCCCGTCGTCGGCGCCTATGGACGCCTCCCGGCGCTGGTACCAGTGCATCGCCGCGTAGACCCCGAGCGAGATAATCGCCAGTATCAGAATCGTCAGAAGCAGCGTGACCAGTGGAGAGCGCGAGTTACCGTCGGTGTAGACCCGCGGCTGGTAGGGCGTGGAGACGACATCGTCGGGCGAGGTGCCCTGCTCTTTAGCCGTGCGCGCGTAGGCCTCAAGAGCCTCCTTTTCATCAAAGCCTATGTACTTGGCATAAGCCTTTATGAAGCTCTTGTTGAAGATGCCGCCCGGCAGACGCTTGTAGTCGTCCGACTCTATTGCTTCCAGGTAGCGCGTGGAGATGCGTGTTTGCTCGGATATTTCGCGCAGCGTGATGCCGCGCGCCTCACGTGCGAGCCGCAGTTGTTCCCCAAAAGATGCTGCCGTCACCAATCTGCGTCCGCCCTTCGGGAGTCTGAAATTTGGGGCAAAAGATAAACCTCTCTGACCTGCTCCGTAAAGAACATCCTCTAGCTTCGATTCCGAAGAGCCTCTGTAAATAAGCTTACCGAAGTTACGTCGCGCCCTCGACTGAGGCAGGCCAAAGTACCGTTTGCGCGCACTATAACGTGCGCGGCTAAACATTGTCAAACTTTTGTTCGGCAAATGCTTGCACGCGGTCTTGAAACTTTCGGCGCGCGGTGATACGTTGATGCAATCGAAAGCAATGAACCGTTCCTTTTAATTTCTACAACTGAAGAATCGAGGATACCCAAAATGCCTCTCGAAGCACTTGGAATGGTGGAGACCAAAGGCTTTGTCGGCGCAGTCGAAGCCGCCGACGCCATGGTCAAGGCCGCCAACGTACAGCTCTTAGGTAAAGAATATATAGGCGCAGGCTACGTCACAATCTTTGTGCGCGGCGACGTGGGCGCAGTCAAGGCAGCGACCGACGCCGGAGCCGCCGCAGCCCGCCGCGTAGGCGAACTCATAAGCGTACACGTCATTCCGCGCCCGCACGGAGAAGTCGAGCGCGTGCTGCCGACGAATGGCCGCACAGGCTACAGCCCGGACGAGCGCGCCATAGGTGGCGGCTCGGCGGGCCAGCTGAGCGAAGGCGACGCCGGAGGTGGGCGCTCCCTTTCAGGCTCGCGCGAGAACAATAAGGAAAGAGCGAAGTAAACAGTTTTCAGTTTTCAGCATCCGGTTTTCAGTAAAAAAGAGAAGTCGGCTATTACTGAAAACTGAAAACTGTGCAGGAGGTACATCATGTCGGTTGATAAAGACCTGGTGTCGGTACAGCAGGCGCGAGACCTGGTGGAGGCGGCGCACCGTGCTCAGGTTGAGCTGGCGCGTTTCGATCAGGCAAGGATTGACCGCATCTGCGAGGCCATGGCGCGTGCGGCGCTCCGTGAGGCGGCGCGTCTAGGTGCTATGGCCGTGGAGGAGACGGGCTACGGAATTCCCGCCGATAAGGAGACGAAGAACCGCTTTGCGTCCGAGGACGTTTGGAACTACTTCAGGGGCCTGCGCACGGTCGGCGTCGTCTCGGAATCGAAGGATGTGGTAGAGATTGCCAGCCCCCGCGGCGTAGTAGCCGGAATCATCCCTTCCACCAACCCGACATCAACCGCCATCTTCAAGTGCCTGATCGCCATCAAGTCCCGCAACGCGATTGTCCTGAGCCCGCATCCTTCGGCCGCGCGCTGCATCAACGAAACGGTCAAGGTCATAAAAGAGGCCGCCATCAAAGAGGGCCTGCCCGCCGAAGCCATAGCTTGCATGACGACCGCGACGATTGAAGGCACGGAAGCCCTGATGAAGCACAAGCAGACAGCTGTAATTCTGGCCACGGGCGGCATAGGGCTTGTGCGCGCCGCTTATTCGTCTGGTAAGCCTGCCTTCGGCGTTGGGCCCGGCAACGTGCCCGTCTTCGTAGAGAGAAGCGCGAACATAGCGAAGGCCGTGCAGGACATCCTGACCGGCAAGACCTTCGACAACGGAACCATCTGCGCCTCGGAGCAGGCTGTGGTTTGTGACGCGCCGGTTGAGAAAGAGGTGAGAGAGCAGTTCCGCGCACAGGGCGCGCACTTCCTTAGTCCGGCCGAATCTGAGCAGTTGGCCAAAGTCGTGGCCACGCCTCAGCGCTCCTTGAATCCAGGCATCGTAGGCAAATCCGTTGAGGTCATAGCGAAGCTTGCGGGTCTGAATGTTCCCGCCGGCACGCGCTGCCTCATGGCGGACGTTGGCGGCGTGGGCCGAGACTTTCCGCTCTCGATGGAGAAGCTTTCGCCCATACTGGCTTTCTACGTGGAAGACGGCGTGACAAGAGGCGCTGCCCGCTGCTTTGAAATCCTGAGCTACGGCGGCATGGGCCACACGGCCGGGATTCACACGCAGTCGCGCGAAGCGGCGGTGCGCTACGGCGCAGAGATGCCAGCCTCGCGCATCACCGTCAATACGCCTACGACGCACGGAGCGATAGGCTTCTCGACGGCTCTCCCGCCTTCTATGACGCTGGGCTGCGGCTCCTGGGGCGGAAATGTTACGTCCGACAACGTCTCGCCGCTTCACCTGATGGACATCAAGCGAGTGGCCTTTGAGACCAGGCCGGTCAAGAGCGCCAGGCCCGCCGCCGCCGCCGCGCAGAAGCCTGTACAGATGCAGTCTTCCGCCCCCGCTCTTGCTCAATCGTCAGCGACAGGCGACAAGGCCATCGGACGCGAAGAGATCGCAGCCATCGTTGACCGCTTCCTGGCCGGTCGCAACGATTCCGGCGCGGCTGCCACGGGCGGTCACGCAACACTTCATGCTACCGAATCGCCAGCGCCGTACCAGTCTATGACGGACATAAGCGGCGTAGGCAAGTACGCCGCGCCGGATGCAGCCCCGC
>DASVVZ010000214.1:0-1569 GCA_036389875.1 Pyrinomonadaceae bacterium | reverse complement strand
TGAGAAACAAAATAACGTCTCTCTCCTGGTAGCTGATGGACACTTTCTTTGACCTGCTGAAGATTTACCTGATTGAGCCGATCCTGAGAGCTACATTTTAAAGATGCCGGGCGCTAAGAAAACAGGCGGAAACTTCAGGTCGAAAGTGCATGCGTGGATTGATCGTTATGGGCCCGTCTTATTGATCTTCGGCATCGCTTTGGCCCTGCGCGTGTTCTTTGTCCTGTGGATGAATTACGCGGACGCCGCGAAGGGCCTCTCCGTCCCGGTTTTTGCCAACGACTCATTCAAGTACGATGCGCTGGCTCGCTCTCTGGCGAGCGGCCAGGGCTACCAGGTGCGCGGCGATCATGTCACCGTGAGCGGCATTGCGCCTCTGTTCCCGCTTCTGCTGGCGGGGCTTTACCTGTTGTCCGGCGGGATGATTCCGATTGTGCTGCTGGTCGGTCTGGTTAACGCGCTGCTGGGCGCATTGACGGCCCTCGTTTTATACCGTCTCGTCCGGCTATGTTTTATGCCGGATACTAAACTGCGCGCGGGCGAAAGAGACACAGGCCATGTTGCGTTCTTCGCCGCCGCGCTCTTCGCCGTTTATCCCTTCGAGATATTCAATACCGCGTTCGTGCTCAAGGAGAGCCTCTCTATCTTTCTCACGCTGGGGTTTGCGCTCGTGTGGGTCTCTCTGCTGCGCGCCGGTTCCGAGACGCGCCTGCGATGGGCGGCGCTGGCCGGAGCGGTCGGCGGCCTGAGCGTGCTCAGTCGCTTCCCGCACATAGGGTTGATGATGATGTTCGTCGTCGTCAATCTGTGGCAGGAGCGGCGGCGCAAGCCTGCTTTGCTCAAAGAGATGGCCCTGGCCGTCTTCATTTTCGCGCTCGTGCTCACGCCATGGCTGGTGCGTAACTACTATGTGCTGGGCCAGGTGACACTCACCTATCACGGGCCGTCCAGATATTTGTATAACGCCAACTCAGACCTTGCGGAGCCGGAGCTTAACGGCTATTACGAGGCGCGCGGTGAGGCCCGCGCGGAACATAACAGGGCCGTGGATGCGGCCACTAAAACGGATGTCTACGCCAGCGAGGGCGTCTACCTGCGTCATGCTCTGCGCGCCTTCATCTCTCATCCCGGTCATGTCCTGCGTTTGATGGGAGGCAAGCTGATTAATATGTGGCGGCCCGTGTGGGCGGGCTCATCCACGCGCACACGGATTGTGCTCGGCGTGCCGTATCTATTGATGATGGCGCTGGCCTTGCCCGGACTTGCGCTGGCGCGAAAGCGTCTGTCGCCCGATAACCCCGGTATCGTAGTGCTCTACGCCTCGATTCTTTTTTATGTGGTGGGCCACACAATCTTCTACGCCATGATACGCGAACGCCAGTACATAGAGCCTTTCCTGATCGCCTTCGCGGGCTACTCTCTGTCTCTGCTCCTGAAGCGTCGTCAAGCGACTTCGGCTCCTTAGAGCGCCTGACGTACAGTCCGGCGCACGGCTTCGGCTGTCAGCGCATAGATGACGTGTGAGAAGAAGGAATAAGCGTGTGTCGAAGCAGGGTACTCGGTCGGCTT
>DASVVZ010000213.1:0-16822 GCA_036389875.1 Pyrinomonadaceae bacterium | reverse complement strand
CCGACGCAGGGGCAGAGGAAAAGTCTTCTGCCCCTGCGTCGGGCAACCGTAATCGCCCTTCGGTGATTCAAAGCCTGAAATCGGCCTCGCCAAATATCTCTCCCGTTCTCTAAATAAAGCTTTAGGGAGGTTTCAAATGCGTTCCAAGATTCTCCTGCTCGCGGCTATTCTCGTCTCCTTCAGCCTGGCTCAATCCGTAAATGCAGGGACAAATGTGGAGGCGCTTGCGCGCCGCGCCGTCTCGGAAAATCAGGCGGAATCGGCCGCCGCCATGGCCGAGCTTCGCCGCATGGGGCCGGAAGGCTTGCGCGCGATGCTGGATATTTTCGCCGACGAGATTCGGCGCAACGGCGTGGACAATGCATCGGCGACCGGGAGTCCCGAATGGCTGCGCGTGACTGCGACCCTGGATACGGTGGCGCAGCAGCGCGACAGTTATACTTCCGGCCTCTACTGGTACACGGACCTTGACGAGGCGCGCAAAGCGTCCAAGGCCACAGGCAAGCCCATACTCTCTCTGCGCCTGCTGGGAAAATTGAGTGAAGAATTCAGTTGCGCCAACAGCCGCTTCTTCCGCACGGTGCTCTACAGCAATCCCGAGATAGCGCGCTACCTGGGCGAGCATTTCATTCTTCACTGGAAGAGCGTCAGGCCCGCGCCCCGCGTCACGATTGATTACGGCGACGGCCGTCGCGTAGAGCGCACCATCACGGGCAACAGCATCCATTACATTCTGGACTCGGAAGGGCGCATAGTTGACGCGCTTCCCGGTCTTTATGGCCCGGCGGCTTTCCTGCGCCAGCTGAAGCAGGCGGAAGCTATAGCCAGGCAGATTGAGGGACAGCCTGCGCCGGCCAGAACGCAGATGCTCAGGCGCTATCACGACGCGCTGCTGGACGCCGCTTCAAAGGCGTGGGCCCGTGACGTTGAGCGCGTCGGCGGAAGGATTACGGAGAAGATTGCCGCTTTGACGGCCACGCCCGACAATCCTCCGAGCGCGCGCGCGGCCGCACGCGTTGCCATGGCGAAGGCCGTGGTCGAAGGAAATCTCGTCAGCTCTCTCACGTCCGACACTAAAACGCTTGAGCGATTAACTGACGAGCAAACCTGGAACCAGATAGCCGCGCTCTATCTTTCCGAAGCGAAGCTGGACTCAAGGAGCATCGCGCTCATACGTCGCCAGAATCCATATCTCGGAGACGGCACTGGCGCTGCAACCGGCTCAGACCCCCTGGCGCGTCTCATACAGAACTTCGAGCGCGCGATAGCTCTGGACACCATACGCAACGAGTACCTGATTCATTCCACCCTGCGCGCATGGCTTCTGAGCAACAGAAGGATGATGGAGACGGAAGCCTTCAACGAAAGGGTCTACGCGGAGTTGTTCCTGACGCCCGGCTACGACCCGTGGCTCGGCCTCGTGCAACCCAACACCTACACGGGTCTTACTAACGACGGCATTGTTAAATAGAGTGTGAGAGGGTGGGAATGCAGCCCTTAGAGCCAGCGCCGCACGGTTATGAATTGTGCGGCGCTGGCTCTAGCCATTTTACATGGCGGCGATGACGGCCTCAGCGAACTCGGCCGTTTTGGCTTCGCCGCCTATGTCGCGCGTTCTGACGCGGCCTTCCCTGAAGACCTTGAGCATCGCGCCCTCAACCCTCTCGGCAGGCTCTCGCTCTCCCAGGTGTTTGAGCATGAGTATGGCCGATTGAAGGAGCGCGGTCGGGTTGGCTATGCCCTGACCCGCTATATCCGGCGCGGAGCCGTGTACGGCTTCGAAGACGGCTCCGAGCTCGCCTATGTTTGCGCCGGGCACCAGTCCGAGGCCGCCAACCAGTCCGGCACATAAATCCGACACTATGTCGCCGTAGAGATTTTCGAGCAGCATGATGTCGAACTGTTCCGGGCGCATGACAAGCTGCATGCAGGCGTTATCCACAATCTTGTCGTCGGCTTCTATCTCCGGGTAATCTTCAGCGACCTTGCGGAAGCATTCAAGGAAGAGACCATCCGACAGCTTCATGATGTTAGCCTTGTGGACGGCTGTTACCTTCTTTCGCCCTTCGCGCCGCGCGTACTCGAAAGCGAAGCGCGCGATTCTGGTGGAGGCTTTTTCGGTGATAACCTTGATGCTCTCGACTACGCCCGGGACGACCACGTGCTCTATGCCGCTATAGAGGTCTTCCGTATTCTCGCGCACGACCACCAGATCAAGCTCAGGGTAGCGCGAAGGGACGTTCGGCAATGCCCTGACGGGGCGCAGGTTGGCATAAAGGTCTAGCGCTTTCCTCAGACCGACGTTGACGGAGGTGAAGCCCTTGCCCACGGGCGTCGTAATCGGCCCTTTAAGCGCGACCTTGTTGCGTTTGATTGATTCCAGCAGGTCTGCGGGCAGCGTATCGCCGAACTTTTCCAGCGCCTGAGCGCCCGCGTAATGCGTCTCCCATTCGACCTGTGCGCCCGATGCTTCCAGGATTTGCACGACCGCCGCAGAGACTTCTGGCCCGATGCCGTCGCCCGGGATGAGTGTGATAGTATGTTTTGTCATAAGCAATCAGCCTTCGCCCACTTAGCAGACAGCAATCAATTCAAGGCTGATGGCTGATGGCTGACTGCTAATTGCTATTTAGGATGTGTGGCATCATACCAACAACCGGCCGGCAATGCTAAACGTGGAAGAGCAGAAATTCGTGGAGAGGGCGGACGCTCTAGTGGTCGGCGGCGGCGTAGTGGGCCTGGCGCTGGCACGCGCCCTTGCGCGCAGCTCTCTTGGTCGGATAGTGCTGGTTGAGCGCGCAGCGCTTGGCGCGGAAGCCTCGCATGCGGCCGGAGGGATGCTCGCCGCGCAGGCCGAATGCGACCGCGCAGACCCCTTTCTTGAGCTGGCGTGCGCGGGCCGCGACCTCTATCCGGCGCTCGGCGAGAGCCTGCTGGAAGAAACCGGCATTAACATAGAGCTTGAGCGCACGGGCACGCTCTATCTCTCGTTCACGGAAGAGGACGAGCGCGAGACCTCGCATCGCTACAACTGGCAATCAGGCGCAGGGCTTCAAGTCGAGCGATTGACGGGCGTCGAGGCGCGCTCGGTTGAGCCGTGCGTATCGAATGAAGTCGAAAGTGCGTTGCGCTTTCCCCTGGACTGGCAGGTAGAGAACCGCAGGCTGGTGGCGGCCCTTGCAAGTTCGGCTGCGAAACTCGGCGTGCATCTTTTGACGGGCACGAATGTCGAATCGCTTCTGGTCGAGCGCGGGCGCATACAGGGAGTTGAGACCGCTCGCGGCAGAATAGAGGCCCCAGTAGTCGTAGTAGCGGGCGGCGCGTGGGCCTCCCTGCTGATGGCCGAAGTCGAAAGCGCGCCCGCCATTCGCGTGGAGCCTGTGCGGGGCCAGATGCTCTGCTTCGATGCTCGCCCGCCACTGGCGCGTCACGTCATCTACAGCCCGCGCGGCTATCTTGTGCAGCGTATGGACGGACGGTTACTCGCGGGCTCGACCACGGAGCGCGCGGGCTTCTATAAGCGCGTGACTGCCGCGGGCGCGCACACCATTCTGACGAACGCGCTGGAGATTGCTCCCGCTCTGGCTCACCTTCCGCTCGTTGACGCATGGTCGGGTCTGCGGCCTAAAATAGTGGATGACCTGCCCGTGCTGGGCGCATCTACACAGACGCGCGGGCTCTTCTACGCCGTGGGCCATTATCGAAACGGCATATTGCTGGCGCCCATCACGGCGGAGCTAATCACGGAAGAGATTATGACGGGCGTCGCCGCGCCTCTGATGAAGCCGTTCACGCTCGAACGCTTTCATCAGGCGGGCGTGCGTTAATCGCCATGGGAAACTGTTTATGAGACCTAACCTCTCACGACTGCTGGCTCTCTCGCTTTGCGCGTGCGTCCTCTGGCCTCTCTCTGCCGGGGCGCAGTCAGGACGCGTGCAGCCGGAAAAAGCGGATGCTTCATCTTCCGCCCAGGCCGATACGCGCGCGGCTTCCGCGCTTTACGAGGAGACCGAAAAGTATGTGCTCGAGAAGTTCGAGCAGTTCAATCGAGACCGTGTCCCGTTCAACCAGGAGCGGGCGGATAAGGTTTATGCGGAGCAGCGCGAGATGGCCGGGCGTTATGCCCGTCTTCTGGCCGCGCGCAGGGAGCTTGCGGGCGACGACCTCTTTTACTTAGGCATGCTCTACAGGCTGGCCGACAGCAATGAGGAAGCGCTCTCCGCGCTCAAGCGTTATCTTGAAACGAAGCCGCCCAGCCCCGGCGAGCACGCCCAGACCGCCCGAGTGGAGCTTGTAGCCGCCGCTTCGGAATTGTCCATGATGGAGGAAGCGGAACGTGCGCGCGCGGATTACCTGAAGAGCCAGCCGCAGCAGCCTGGAGCCCGGCTGCTGATGGCGTCGGTCATGGCCGCAGCCTATCGTCAGGCCAAAAAGTACGACCTGGCCCTTGAGCGCGGACGCGAGGCATTCGACCTACTCAAATCTCTTCCGTCCCCTAAGCCGGAGGAAAGACAGGCGCGCATAGAAGCCATCAGGAATCTGGCGGGCCTGCTGGTTCAGCTCTATCAGGTTAAGAATAAGCCTGACGAAGCCAAAGCTATCGTAGAAGAATTGCGCGCCATGAGCTACGACTTTCCGTCGCCCGCGCTCTTCAGACAGGTAGAGCGGCTGCTGACCGCGCTCGGAATCGAGGCGAGCGAGTTGAAGCCGGACAAAGGCGGAAGCTCAACCACGCGCCCGCTGCCCCCCGAGATTGTCGTCACTGAGTGGATAGACCAGAAGCCCGTGAAGCTGGCGGATTTGCGCGGCCGGGTGGTGCTGCTGGATTTCTGGGCGCATTGGTGCGGCCCCTGCATCAGCACCTTCCCCACGCTCCGCGCGTGGCATGAGAAGTATAAAGAGAAGGGGCTGGTGATCCTCGGCGTGACGAACTTTACCGGCGAGGCCGAAGGAGAGGAAGTGACGCCGGCGGAGGAGCTCGAATACCTGCGCCGCTTCAAGAAGAGGTTCAAGCTGCCCTACGGCTTTGCCATCTCGGACAACGACGAGAACGACCTCAACTACGGCATAGCATCCATCCCCACGACCTTTCTCCTTGACCGTCGCGGCCACGTGCGTTTCATCTCGCTCGGCGCGAGCAAAGAGGAGGAGCGGGAGATAGAAGCGATGATAAAGCGGCTGCTGGACGAGAAGTGAAAGGCGGGTTTTCAGTTTTCAGTAAAAGCAAACCTGTCTTCTCGGCTGAAAACTGAAAACTGTATTTAAGAATGAATGGAGAAATCTTTCCTGTGAAACGCGCGTCATCTTTTCTGGCTGTTGCGCTGGTGTCTGCTTTGGCCATGCAGGCTGTGGCGCAGGACCGCCGCACTCAGCTTGCCGCTCAACAGGTAAAGCCCGCGCCGGCCGCCGCCGCTCTGCTCTACGAAGAGGCCGCCAACTATTCGTCGAAGAAGTTTCAGGAGTTTGCCGACAAGAAGATTCCGTTCAACTCCAAGCTGCTTGAGCAGACCCTCAAGGAGCAGCGTGAGTTGTCTGCCAGAAACGCTGCGAAGCTGGCCGGGCGCGCGCAAGCTACAGGCGACGACCTCTTTTACTTGGGCATGCTCTACAACCTTGCGGAGAACGGCGAGGGCGCAATCGACGCGCTCAAGCGTTACCTGAATGCAAAGCCTTCGGACGCGAAACGCGCACAGGGCGCGCGCTACGTGTTGGCGCAGCTTGCCGCCAGGCTAAAGCTCTTTGACGAGGCTGAAAAGACAATCGCCGATTACCTGAAGAACGAGCCTCAGTTGGCAAGCGAGCGTTTCCGCATGGAGGATGCGCTTGCTCGCGCACTGCTCAAAGAGAAGCAGGCCGAGCGAGCGCTCGCGCACGCCGACGAGGCTTTCAAAGCTGCTAGGCTGGTGAAGCCCGCCTCTCAGAACGCTACGAACCTTGATTACACCCTCTACACTTCCGGCAAGACGCTGGTTGACGTGCTGCTTGAGCTGAAACAGACGGAGCGCGCCGCAACCGTGCTTGAAGAACTGCGCGGGATTGCGCTCGGCATTCCCAGCAACCGCCTCTACCTGGACGTGACGGAGCGGCTGGCCACCGTGCTGATTGATTCCGAGCGCAAGACGCAAGCCCTGCGAATGCTGGAAGAGTCTGTCAAGTATGTAACGGCAAACGTGAAAGACCAGAAGGAGCAGAGCGGGCTTCTCTCCGCGCTTCAGCTCAAGATAAAGCAGGCGCAGCTTCGCGGCGAGATAGCGCCGGAAATTCTGGTTTCGCGCTGGATAGACCAGAAGCCCGTGAAGCTGGCGGATTTGCGTGGCCAGGTGGTGCTGCTGGATTTCTGGGCTACATGGTGCGGGCCGTGCCTCGCGGCCTTTCCCCACCTCAAGGGCTGGCACGAGAAATACGGGTCGCGCGGGCTTGTCATCATAGGACTGACGCGCTACTACGGCTCCGGCGAAGGCCGCGAGATGCTTCCGCCCGAAGAGTTCGCCTTCCTTGAGAGGTTCAAGAAAGAGCACGCCTTGCCCTACGGCTTTGCCGTAGCCGAGGGCATGGGAAACCACTCGACCTACGCGGTCATGGGCATTCCCACAGCCGTCCTGATAGACCGCAGGGGCAAAGTTCGGCTGGTCACAACGGGCACGGGCTCCGGGACGGAGGCCCAGATAGCGGCCACCATCGAAAAGCTTCTGGAAGAAGGCGCTGAAGGCGGCGTGCAGCAATGATGTATGAAGAGAAGAGCTCAGGTTAATTGCTCTTCAACTCTAGCGTCCTGCGTTCTGACTTCCGCGTTGCATTGCTTATGCGTTTCTTCATCTATCGCATTCACACGTGGCTGGGGTTGATTGTGGCGCTGCCGGTGCTGGCGTGGGCGTCCAGCGGGCTGTTGTATGCCTGGCCCGAGGCCGTGGAGGGCGGCAAAGTAGAGCGCATAGAGGCCGAGCGGGTGCGCGTGGGGCCGCAGGAGGCTTTAAGAAAAGCCGGCGAGTTCGCCGGGAGAGAATTACCGACGACTGCTTTGACGCTTCTTGTGCGCGAAGGCAGGCCTGTCTATCAGGTCGTGGGCGGCATGGGCGCGGATTCGCTTCTGGTCGATGCGGAGACGGGCGCCGTGATTAAGACGCCGCCGCCGGGGCTGCTGACAAGATATTTTCGCCAGGCTCATTTCTACTTCTTCGCCGGCCGATGGCAGGTTCCGCTTCTGCTTCTCTTTTCCGCCCTCGCCACGGCGTCCGCCCTCTCCGGCCTCTACCTTAACCTTTCGTGGTGGCGACGGAAGAGGCAGGCTCGAAGATAAAAGAGCCGCTCTTTCCCGGAGAAGGCATTCGCGGCAGTCCTCTGCTATACTTGTCGCCTTGCGGCTTCCGGCTCCCGTCGGGGAGTAGAAGCGACACAACGATTCCGCGCCGTCGAGGCATCAGAGAGAATCATCTGGAAGGCTTATGGAAGGCTCTAATCTTACTATCACAATAGCGTTTCTGGCGGGGCTGGCATCATTTCTCTCGCCCTGCGTGCTGCCGCTTGTGCCCGGCTACGTCTCCTTGATTTCGGGCGTCAGCATAGACCGCCTGAAGAGCGACGACGGCTCGCGCTCTTCCGCGCGCCGCGCAGTCATTCTCAACTCGCTCGCCTTCAACGTCGGCCTTTCGATGATATTCATCTCACTGGGCGCGGCTGCCGGTTTTCTGGGCGCATCGATTCTCAACAACATCTGGCTGCGCATCATAGGCGGCGTCGTCATCATAGGCTTCGGCCTACAGTTGATAGGGGTTCTGAAGATTGCGGCGCTCTATAAAGACACGCGCTTCTTCTCGCAGCAGAAGCCGCGCGGCATCTTCGGCTCGTTCACACTGGGGCTGGCCTTTGCAGCCGGATGGACGCCCTGCATAGGCCCAATCCTCGGCGGCATCATCGGCCTCGCCGCCACTAGCGGCGGCTGGCGCAGCGGGCTTATTCTCTCTTCATTCTACGCGATGGGCCTTGCGGTTCCCTTCCTGCTGACGGGCCTCGGCATCAATCAATTCCTGGGCTTCTATTCAAAATTCCGCAGGCACCTTCACAAGGTCGAAGTCGTTTCGGGCACGATACTCATTATCATTGGGCTGGTGGTGGCCTTCGGACTGACGACAAAACTCAACAGCTCCACGCTCGCGCGCCTCGTCCCGAACCTGGAGGCGACCGTTGCCAACTGGTTTAAAGATAGGGGGAAAGTGGAGGTGCCGCCGCCTCCGACGCCACCTGTCACAGCCGAGCTTGCTCCGGAGATTGAGCTGAAGACGGCTGACGGGCAGCCGTTCCGCCTGAGCGAATTGAAGGGCCGCGTGGTTGTCCTGAACTTCTGGGCCACCTGGTGCATCCCCTGCCGCGAAGAGATTCCTGAGTTGAACGCCATGCAGCGCGAGCTCGGGCCGAAGGGCTTAACCATCATAGGCCCTTCCTGGGACGACAGCACCGAAGGGATACGCGAGTTCCAGAGCGACATCAAGCAGGAATACACTGTGCTCATAGGCGGCGAGACCGTGCAAGCGAAGTTCGGCGGCATCCCGAGCCTCCCGACCACTTTCATCATTGACCGTCAGGGCCGCATACGCCACAAGATTATAGGCGCGCGTGACCGCGAAGGCTTCGAGAAAGAGATAAAGCCTCTGCTTGAAGAAGGAACCGAGACGGCACAAAAATAGTTATTAGAGGGCGGTTTGTGTAGTAAAAATTCAGCTACTGACATTTAACCTCTGGCCTCTGCTTTTCAGGAGTACCTATCATGAAAAAACTTTTCTCGCTTCTGGCGCTCGGCCTGTTGCTGGCGCTCTCGCCGCAGGTCGGCCTTCGCGCGCAGGAGAATCACGAATACGCGCCCATCGAAGAGAAGACCATCAACTACAAGGACTGGACTTATAAGAGTTTGAGGGACGATAAGCCCGTCAACCTTCGTCAGTGGGCCGCCGGTAAGAAGCTAGTGCTTGTGGTCTATTTTGCGCCCTGGTGCCCGAACTGGCGTTACGAAGCGCCCGTCGTCGCCAGGCTCTACGACAAGTACAAATCGCAGGGGCTTGAGGTCATAGGCATAAGCGAGTACGGCTCGCGCGACGAGGTGAAGAACTTCTTCGGGGAGAAGGGTGCGCCTTACCTTGTAGTCTTTGAATCGGAAGCGCGTGACGCACGCGACAAGACATCTCATTACACCTACCGGCAGGCTTCAGGCGACAAGCGCAGGTGGGGCTCGCCCTACAACGTCTTTCTGGAGCCCGTGCGGATGGCTAAGTCCGGGGACGTGCTCATGGAAAAAGCATGGGTCTCGGGCGGCGAGCTGGTGGAAGACGAAGCGGACAAGTTCATACGCTCGCACCTACTGGGCGCGCTCACGCTCAAAGCCGTCACGCCCTGCCAGTAAAAGATTAAAGTCCCGGCTCCGAAGTCCCAGGTCTCATGTCAAAGACTCTTTCTTTTGACATGAGACCTGGGACTTCGGATTTGGAACTTCTTATGCCGTGGGTTATTCTCTCCGACTGATATGAAACTTCGCATCCTTTATCACGGCCATTGCTTTGACGGCGTAGCTTCCGCCGCCGTCTTCACACGCTTTTATCTGTCGCGCATAAATCCCAAAGCCGAAGTCGGTTACACTCCGCTGCTGCACCGTCCGGGCCAGCTTTTCGACGACCAGATGTTCGACGGCGACGAAAACGCCATTGTGGACTTCAAGTATTCCCGTTCGAATCGCCTGACGTGGTGGTTCGACCATCACCAGTCGGCGTTTCTCACGACCGAAGACGAAGCCCACTTTCAAAGGGATGGGTCGGGCCAAAAGTTCCTGGACGCCACGCGCAAGTCCTGCACGGAGTTCATAGCCGATGTTGCTCGCACGCGCTTTCAGTTTGACGCCAACGGCCTTGAGCCCCTGATACACTGGGCTCACGTGATCGACGGCGCTCTCTACGAATCTGCGGCGCAGTGCGTGGAGCTTCGCGCGCCTGCGCTTCAGCTGATGCAGGTCATAGAAAGCGACCCGGACGACCGCTTTATAGAAGAGATTATACGCCAGTTGACCGAGCGCTCCCTTGAAGAGGTGGCGACGAGCGCGGAGGTTCAGCGCCGCTTTCAACCCATACTTGAGCAGCATCTCAAGACGCTGGAATTGATTCGCAGCAAAGCCAGCTACTCGCGCGGCGTCGTCCAATTCGATTTGACAGAAGACCAAATAGAGGGCTTCAACAAGTTCATCCCCTATTATCTATACCCGCAGACGACCTATTCCGTGGCGCTCACGCGCGGGGCATACCGCACGAAAATCTCCGTCGGCTCCAGCCCGTGGAGCCCCCGCCCCCGTCTGCACAACATAGCGACAATCTGCGAGCGCTACGGCGGCGGCGGCCATTCGGTCGTCGGCGCAGTCTCCTTCGGCCCCGAAGAAATCGAGAGGGGACGCGCGGCCATGAAAGAAATCGTGGCGGAGTTGTCTTACGACGAAGAAGGATAATAAAAGGAGGCAGTATGAGGCGTTCGTTCTACTGCTTGATAGGCTTATTCCTTTTTCAGGTCGCCGCCAGTCTAAATGCTGCGGCGCAATCTGCAACACAACACTGTCCTGTAATAAGTGTTACATGCCCCGACACGATTGAAGGGGACACGGAGCAAACCTTCAAAGCAAATGTTACAGGTGCAGACCCAGCCTTAAAATTAAGCTATAAGTGGACCGTTTCAGACGAGACAACTATTGTCAGGGGTCAGGGAACGCCTTCGCTCGTCATTAAAGTCCGTGGAGGTACTACAACTACTGCACGAGTTGAGGTGGGAGGGCTCGCCCCCGAATGCGCTAATAAAGCCTCATGCCTGGTGGTATCGTGTGTTCTGGATCCCGCCAGGCTTTTCGACACATATACCAGGCTTCCCTTTAAAGAAGAAGTTGCACGTCTGAAGGCGTACGCGTCCGCTTTGAAAAAAGAGCCGGGGGCGATGGGCTACATAATTGTTTATGCCTCGCCCAAAGATAACTCAGGGGCGGCGCACGCACATGCCAGGCTTTTGAAGAACTATCTAATCAAAGAATTTGATATTGATGACAGTCGCATGATAACAGTTGACGGCGGTCGTAGAGAGAGCATGGCGGTCGAACTTTTCTTAGTACCAACCGGGATAAGACCGCCCGCGCCAACGCCCACGCTTCCCACAGAGGGTGCAAAGGATAATTGAAATGGGTAATGGATAAGCTCAAAGGGGCCGATTGCAGTTAGCAATCGGCCCCTTTGAGCTTCTTCTTCATGCTTAAAATTTCATGCGGCCGCCGCTTTTGACTTCTCCATCAGCCCCTCAATCTCGCTCACTTCTTTCGGCGCTTTGTCCGTCAGGACGCGGTAGCCCTGCTCCGTCACCAGCACGTCGTCTTCTATGCGAACGCCTATGCCCGCGTATTGCTCCGGTATGTCCTTGGTGTCGGCGGCAATGTAGATGCCGGGCTCAATCGTAATCACCATGCCGGGCTCAAGAGGGCGCGACTGACCGTCGATTTGATATCGTCCAACATCGTGTACGTCCATGCCCAGGAAATGCCCTAGCCTGTGCATGTAGAACTGCTTGTACTTCTCCTCTTCTATCAGCCTGGCGGTCTCGCCTTCGAGGAGTCCCAGCCGGGCCATGCCTGCGGTCAGGATTTCAACCGAGCGCTCGTGAAGCTCATCCATCGTCACGCCGGGTCGAATCATCTCTATGCAGGCCGTCTGCGCCTCAAGCACCAGCTCGTAGATTTCGCGCTGCTCTTTCGTGAAGCGACCGTTGACGGGGAAGGTGCGCGTGATGTCGGAAGCGTAGCCCTGATATTCCGCGCCCGCGTCTATCAGCAGCAGGTCGCCGTCCCGCAGCTCTTCGTCGTTGTTTATGTAGTGCAGGATGGTTGCGTTTGCGCCGCCGCCCACAATGGAGGTGTAAGCCGGGCCGCTCGCTCCGCTCTTGCGGAAGTGATATTCAATCAGCGCTTCTATCTCGTACTCGTTAAGGCCGGGGCGTGATTCCCGCATGGCTAATTGATGCGCCTCGGCCGCTATGTCTGCGGCGCGCTGCATAAGCTCTATCTCTTCGTCGGTCTTGATGAGCCGCATCTCGTGCAGGATTGTGCCGGTGTCTACGATTGACTGGGGCGGCACGGCCCGCCTCCATCCCATGGCGCGCATGCGGGCGATGCGGTTAATGATTGTCTGGTCAAGCTCGGGGTTGCCGTCGCCTATGCGGTAGTAAAGAGTCTGCGCGCCGTTGAGAATCTCGGTCAGTTTCTCTTTGAACTCTTCTATGGGAAAGGCTTCGTCCGCGCAGAATCTTTCCCTCGCGCCCTCGACTCCGGCACGCCGACCGTCCCAAATCTCTCGCTCCGGGTCGCGCGGTCGCACAAAGAGCGTGTACTTCTGCTCGCGCCCTGGCGCAAGGACTGCGATTGATTCCGGCTCGTCAAAGCCCGTCAGGTAGAGCAGGTCTGAGTTCTGCCTGTAGCGGTACTGCGTGTCATTCGAGCGCGTCGCTTCCAGAGAGCTTGGGATGATGGCTACGGAATTCTCAGCCATGCGCCGCATGAATTCCGTCAACTGGGGTCTTTGCATGAAATGGTCTCCTAAACTGCAACGAAGTTTGTGGCCCTTATGGCGAGAGACTATTTTAACCGAATAGGGGCTGGCCGTGGAAATCCGCCAGCCGGAAAGAGCGTTCGAAGCTTCACGTGCGGGCTCGGAATAAGCGATAATCAGGGGCCGCTAAGCATGGAAAGGCGAAACTTATGAGCGTCGAGGCACTTGAGATTAAAGAGACCCAAAGCGCGCCGGGCGAGATTGTGTCGTATGACCCCGCGACCAATCAAGCGCTGGGAAGCGTGCCGCTCATGCGCGCCGGGGATGTCCTGCGCGCGGTAGAGGCGGCGCGCGCCGAGCAAAAGAATTGGGCTGCTCTTTCATTCAGAGAGCGCGGGCGCATCGTCTTGAAGGCACGCGCAAACGCGCTCGAAGAGCTTGAAGAGATTGCCGATCTCATACACAGGGAATCCGGCAAGCCCGTGGCTGAAGCAATCTCTATGGAGCTTGTGCCCACGCTTGACCTGATGCAGTTCTTCGCGCGCCGCACCGCGCGGCTCCTCAGGCCCGAGCGGGTCGGCATCGGTCAGTACAATCTGATGGGCCGCTCGTCAAAGATTATCTACAAGCCGCTCGGCGTAATTGGCATCATAAGCCCGTGGAACTTTCCCTGGGCCATTCCGCTTGGCGAAGTCGTGATGGCGCTCATGGCCGGGAACGCCGTCGTGCTCAAGCCCAGCGAGTTGACGCCGCTCACAGGATTAAAGATAGGCGAAGTCTTCAGGCGTGCCGGCCTGCCGCAAGGCTTGCTTCAGGTCGTGACGGGCGACGGGGCGACGGGCGCTGCGCTCGTCGAGGCGGGCGTGGACAAGATAATGTTTACGGGAAGCGTTGCCACGGGCAAGCGCGTCGCGGAAGCAGCCGCGCGCCGTCTCATGCCCGTAGTGCTTGAGCTTGGCGGCAAAGATCCTATGATTGTGCTCGACGACGCGGACGTTGAGCGGGCGGCGCACGCCGCCATCTGGGGGGCCTTCGCCAACTCGGGCCAGGCCTGCGCGTCCGTTGAGCGCTGCTACGTGCAATCTCGTATAGCTCCTGAATTCATTGACCGCGTTGTCGAGTTGACGCGCTCGCTGAAGCAGGGCAACGACGCGGACTTAGCGCCCGACATAGGCTCCATGTCGAGCGAGAGACAGTTGGAGCTGGTGGACGAGCACGTGCGCGCCGCGCTCTCAAGCGGCGCTAAGGCCCTGACCGGCGGCAAGCGCAAGTCCGAATCAGGCGGCGCGTTCTATGAACCGACGGTGCTGGTCGATGTAGACCACCGGATGCGTGTGATGCGCGAGGAGACCTTCGGGCCCGTGCTTCCCATAATGACTTTCGAGTCGGAAGAGGAAGCCGTCGGGCTTGCGAATGATTCGGTCTTCGGCCTGACGGCGAGCGTCTGGACGAAGAACATAGGGCATGGCCGCCGCCTGGCAGAGCAGATTCAGGCTGGGACAGTGATGGTCAACGAAGTCCTGTACACCCACGGCATAGCGCAGACCCCGTGGGGCGGCGTGAAAGAGAGCGGGCTCGGGCGCACTCACGGCCGACTGGGTTTGCTTGAGCTTGTGCAGCCCCAGCACGTTCACGTCAATCGACTGACGGCGCTTCGTGACTTCTGGTGGTTCAATTACACGCCGCGCGCAGCGCATCTTTTCAGGGGCTTCGCGCGCCGCTTTGCTACGGGGAATCCTTTGCAAACCTCGCTCCTGCTGCCGTCAATGATTCGCCGCTACTTTGAGCGGCGACCATAATCGGAAAGGATTTCAGAGACCCGTTATGAAAAGAGCTTTCTTCGTAATCCCCGCGCTAATTCTGTTTTCACTTGTGCTCGGCATGAGCGAGGCGCGTGCCTGCGAGCCCTGCACAAAAGAGGCTTCGCTGAAGTTTGAAGAGACCGCGCGCCGCGCCGACTTAATCATCATCGGACAGAGATATGACTTCAGGCCAGATGAATTGACGCACGGGACATTCGGCCCTGAAAACATACGCGTACAGGTTCGCCGCGTCTTCAAGGGCGAAGAGGGCCGCGACGAGATTACAGTTAAAAGCTGGTCCGGCATGTGCCCCTACGGCATCATCCTCAACGACAACCAGCCGCACGTCATCTTCCTTAAAAAGTCCGGCGACACATACAGAGCGGTAGACATGTGCAGCATTAAGGATTATCTAATCAAAGACGACATGGTAGAGTTCGGCAGACAGAAGATAACGGTAGAGGATTTCCGTTTGAAGCTTGAGAAGGTGCGCTGAGAGATATGATTGCCGGAGGCGAGACCCGAGGGTGTTAGGACGCTGGATGCACGCGCGCGAGCGTTATTACTCGCAGCGAGACCGTAACCGCATTGTGCGCCCCTTCGAGTGGGGAGCGGAGTTCATAGGCGAGCACGTCAATGGAGACGACCCGCGCAGCCTCTTCGCAGCGCACGCCGAAGAGGTCTTGAGCCGAAGCCATGAGTTTTATTCTCTGCCCGACATTAAAGACTTCCGGCTTAACGAAGGCCTCCTGACCTGGACGAGCGCCATCAACACGCCCGAGCCCGTAAACAACAGGGCGCTCGCACGCTTCTTCCCTGCGCAGGACAAAGCGGGTAGCCCGCGCCGCGCCGTCCTTGTGCTGCCGCAATGGAACGCTCAGCCCGAAAGCCACATAGAGCTTTGTCGCGTGCTCAACCGGCTGGGCATCTCCGCCCTCAGGCTGACCTTGCCGTATCACGAAGAGCGCAGGCCGACCGGGCTTGAGCGCGCAGACCATCTGGTAAGCTCCAACGTGGGCCGCACGATTCAATCCGTGAGACAGGCCGTGCTGGACGCCAGGGCCGCCGCCAACTGGCTGATAGAGCATCAGGGCTTTGAGCGCGTGGGCGTGATAGGCACAAGCATCGGCTCCTGCACGGCCTTTCTCGCCTTCGCGCACGAAGAGCGAATCAAGGTAGGGGTCTTCAATCACGTCTCAGGCTATTTCGCGGACGTGGTGTGGCGAGGCATCTCCACCAGACACGTGCGCGACGGTCTTGAGGCTGAAGTGACGCTGGAAGAGCTGCGCCGCTACTGGCTTCCCATCAGCCCGCTCCCCTTCATCCCGCGACTCCTTAAACAGGAGCCGCGCCCCCTTCGCTTTATAGCCGCGCGCTACGACCTGACCTTTCCCGTAGACCTCTCGCGCGAAGTCATACGGGAAGCACAACGCCACGGCATAGAGGTAGATGTCGCGTGGCTCCCCTGCGGCCACTACACTAGCGGAGAAAAGCCCTGGGTCTACCTGGACGGCTGGAAGATAGCCACGTTTTTCCGCAAGCACCTGTAGAAGAACTGACCCACAACCCAAAAAAAGGCATAAATATAGTTGGCTCAACTGTCACGGTCGTTACCGCCCGAACCGTAAAACAGATTCAGCCCCGCTTTAGCTAACTGTCAAAACGGAAGGGTCTAACAATACGGCGTTGCTAGGTAGATACTCGTTAATGTCGGTTTGTCGTCGCGTGCTTTAGAGTTACGGTGCGGCGGAGCGTATTGCCGAGTCTATATCGGCCCAGAGATCTTCGGCGTCCTCTATGCCGACGCTCAGTCGTAGGAGCGAAGGCGGGAGGTGCCCCTGTCCCGCGATAGCAGCCCTTCGTTCCATAGTTGATTCCACTCCTCCGAGGCTGGTGGCATGGCGGATGAGCCTCGTGTTTCGGCAGACAGCATCAGCAAACTCGGCCCCTCCACGGAGGTCGAACGATATGATGGTCCCGAAGCCCTTGAGCACGCGCCTCGCAGTAGCATGCGTCGGGTGTGAGGGCAAGCCCGGATACCGGGCACGAGTGACCAGCGGGTGACTCTCAAGCCGCTCCGAAAGCATCATGGCCGTCTGCTGAGCCCGTTGTAAGCGAACAGCGAGAGTCCTTGCGCCGCGTACGGCGAGATAGGCTTCGAGCGTCCCGGGCGTCGCGCCATTCAACTCGCGAGACTTCCTGAGGGCGTGCCAGAGTGCATCGTCTCTCGTCGTGGCGACCCCTGCCAATAAGTCGGAGTGGCCGCCTATGGACTTGGTCGCAGATTGCAGAGACACCGTTGCGCCGAAGTCAAGCGGCTGCTGATTCAAAGGCGTGGCGAAGGTGTTATCAACTGCCACTACCGCTCCGGGCTTGCGTGGTGCCGCGCAGATAGCCTCCAGGTCGGCTACCGAGAGCAGCGGGTTCGAGGGGGATTCAAGCCAAACGAGGTCAGCTACATTGCAAGCGCGA
>DASVVZ010000212.1:0-6926 GCA_036389875.1 Pyrinomonadaceae bacterium | reverse complement strand
CGTCACACTCTTGCCCGCCGGTAGCGTTCCGATAGAGGCCGTCACGGTCTCGCCGGAAGGCGCGGCATTCAAGACGGCAGGTTTAGCTGCGGCGCGCAGCGTCTCGCTCCTTGCGGCCTTACGCGTCCTGAGGCTGTGAGCCGTCGACCACTCGGTCTTATTAGTCTTGCTGACCGTCTGTACGCTCGAAGCGTTAGACTTCGGAGCGGTGTCCGCGCTTGCCAGATACTCGCGCCTGTTAGCTTCTGGCCAGAACATCGCTGCGGCCTGGTCAATCGGCCCGGCGATGAGCGTGCAGGCTGCGCTTGCGCTTGCGCTTCCGGTGTTGTTGGCTGTGAGCTGCGAAGTACAGGTCGCATCCGGCGGAGCCGTGTCCACCAGTTGGAGCGTAGAAGTGCTTGACCTCACCAATGTGATGAAGGTCCCATTCGAATCTATAGTGGCACCGGACGGAACAGTGTTGTTGCGAACGTCCGTGCGCACAGTGTTACAGACGGAGAGGCAGTTTGACTGCACGAAGATGGCTGCGAGCGATGAGCCGGCAGCGCTCTGCGTATCCACGTTGTTGTTGGTAACGGTGACATCAAGCCCGCCGTTACCGTTGCGCCCGACGACCTCTATGCCGCGCCCGTTGGGCGTCTGTCGAACTGTGTTCGAGTCAATCAGCACGGCCGCGTCCGCGCCGCCGTTGATGTTGACGCGAATGCCTATGCCTGCGGCCGAGCCGGAACCGGCTACGCCTGAGTTACCTATGACGTTGCCTGTCACCCTCGCGCTAAAGACGCCGGTCGTGCCCGCGCCTGCGGCCGTGAAGACGTTAATGGCGCTGCCCGTCTGACCTATAAAGGTGTTGTTCAAAACCTTGTAGGTCGTGGTGGCCGTGGCAGCCTTGTTGACGTTCACGCCGGTATTGTTATTGGCAAACGAATTGTTCTGAATGGTGGCGGTTATGCTGCCGGTCGCACCCGCAGCCGGGGCTATCTGGAAGCCGTTTGCGAAATTGCCAGACACCGAGTTGCCGCTCATGTTTAAGGATGAGATGGAAGCGGCGTTTCTTACTTCGAAGTTGAGACCGCTATTGGTGGCCGAGCCTGCGATGACGCTGCCGGTGATGCTCCAAGAGGAAGTCCCGCTGCCTATGCCCGCGGACACGTTGTCGTGCGGCGACGGCCCAATCGTAGAGTTGGCGATGCTGATGCTGCCGTTGACGGTCGTGCCGGTGGTGAAGTTACCTATGTCTATGCCTTTATCGGAGGTCGTGCCGCCGCTGTCGCTGATGTAGGAGTTGTTCAGCGAGAAGCCGTCTATGTTGGTAATGTTAATTCCGTCCGTCCCGCTATTCAAAATCCTCATGCGGGTCAGCGACGTGTTCTTCGTAGCGGTGAGCGAGATGCCCGCTCCCGTGGTGGCCTGTATGGTGCCGCCCGTGCAATCGGCTGTGTCAGGCGCCGTAACGGTCGCCAGCGTGCCGGTGGTGTTAGTCGTCACCTGACCGCCGCAGATGCCGTTGGAGTTGCCCGCCACGGTCAGACCGCCGGCGGTTCCGGTGTTGTTGAGAATGATGCCGCTCGGCGCGCCGTTGGCGGAGATGCTGCGGAAGTTCAACCCGCCCGCGTCTATCGTCGTGTTAGCGACGTTGAGGGCGACGCCCGTGCCGGTGGATATAGTATTGACGCCGGTGCTTGTGACCGGGCCGCCGCCTGTCAGGCTGATACCGCCTCCCGCTGACCCCGTGTTGTTGACGGCCACGTCGCCGAAGGTCAGAGTGCCGACGGCGCTGCCGCTCACTGCGTTCCCGGCGGTGTTGCTGAAGCCAAGCCCGTAGAGCTGATTGTTCTGCGCTAGAACGATCCCGTCACCTGCGCTTGTAATCGAAGGCTTCGCGCCGCCCGTAGAGGGAAGCGGGTCGCTGTCGGGAGCGAGCGTGATGGCGGCAAGCGTCTCTATTGACGACGAAGCGCCCTGGCCTATCACGCGCTGGTTATTCTCAAGAGTGAGCGGCGCAGTGTAATTGCCGCTGCCCGTGTAGATGAAGATGTTGTCGCCGGCTTCGGGGTCAACCACAGCGCCGAACGAAACCGTGCCGTTGCCGTTGTCTGCCTCGAAATCGCTCAGACTGTTATAGGGGTTGGTCAGGCGACCGCAGCTTGAAGGCGCGCATGCGCCGGCGCTGTTGTTGATGAACCAGACCATGTCCGTGATTGTCAGCACGACCGTCGCCGTGTCGCTGCCGTTGGCGTTGCCGATGGTGTAGTTGAAGCTGTCCGTGCCGGTGAAGCCTCTGGGCGGGTCGTATGTGAACGTGCCCGTGGAGGTGTTCATGGTGACGTTGCCGCCCTTGGCGCTCGTCGCGTCAAAGGCCGTGACGGTCACGCCGGGGCTGTCGTTGCTGAGCACGCTGTAGCCGGACGAGGCCGTGTTGATTCGCACGTTACCCGTGACGGAGTGCATGTCGTCAACGGCCTCAAGCTTGGTGCCGAAGCTGAAGACGTAGTTGGCCGCCATCTGGTCGGGCGGGTCGAAGCTGTCGGCATCCGTAATCTGATTGGCTATGACCGTGACTGTGCAGTTGGCTCCCGCAGGCAGATCTGCCGTCGGGTCAAGCGTGAAACTGGCGGCGGGCGAAGCGCTCAGGGTAAAGGGCTGCGGCGAGCCGCCCGGACACTCTATAGAAAAAGAGCTGGTCGTGGCATTGACCGACTCGCTGAAGTTGATTGTGATGCTGGAGTTTGATGCTACGTTCGTAGCGCCGTTGGCGGGGTTGGTAGTGGTAACCGTAGGGCCTTCGTCCACGTTAATCGTCACGGTTGCCGTATCGTTCGGCAGCAGCCCGTTCGTCACCGTGTAGGTGAAGGTGTCCGTGCCGGTAAAGCCCGACGCTGGCGTGTAAGAGAAGCTGCCGTCCGTTTGTAGCGTGACCGTGCCGCCCTGCGAAGTTGCGCCGCCCGCTATGGCCGTTGCCGTCGGCGCAGGCGTGCCCGTGTCGTTGGTAAGCACGCCCGGAGCGCTGATGCTCAGCGCGACATCCTTGGTGGCGTTGTAGGAGTCCGCGAAGGCCAGCGGCGAGACCCTCAGAGAGCCAGGCACGAGCGTCGTGTTCGCGTCAATCGTGTCGCTGAAGGTCACGCCCGTAGCATCGGACGCGCCCGTGTTGGAGATGTTCACGTCGTAGGTGACTGTGTCGCCTGCTTCGGCTTTGCCGTCACCGTTCGGGTCTGAAAACGAATCCGTCTTGCTTGCCGTGACGATTGTGGTGGCGGGCGAAAGCAGTCCTGGCCCGCCCGCATGAACCCCACCTGAGTTAGCGGGTTGAATACCATTGGCTAATAAGTTGGAGCGATAGCCCGTCAATCGCATCTGTGCTGATGCAACAGGCATAATCGGCATCACTAGGATTACAAAAGAGATGAAAAGGGAAGTGAAAACTCTGACAAAGAGGGGGCCGGGGGTGTTTGTTCTCATTATCTGCGTCCTTTGGGGTGAATTGGAGGCTTCCTTGCGAAGCCCCTTATCTAAAGACACGAAGCGCGAGGGCGCTGCACTTACTACTGGTGACTGGGAACGAGTCCGAACAAAAGAAGTAACGGACGAGCTATTTTCTGGGGTTCTGCCTACTACAGTTCCTATGCTGGGAGTTCTAGAAAGTGGCTTGGCGTTCCAGCTATGGCTATCCTGGGCGGGAGGCACAGTAGCATATGACTTCCTGTATGGCAAGGCTTTTTACTGGCCCAGCAGGTTCATATGAAGCAAAAAGGGCAGGGCCACCATTCTGCCTGAAATTGTTTAAACCGGGCCGGCGTAAAGATATGCTATCTGTTTATAAATATTTAGCTCGCATCCGCCTCGTCCCCAAAGAGCGAGTGAAATTCCTTGGAGCGGCGGCGTAACTCAAGCCAGTCCTGAAAAATCTCAGGCTGTTCGAGCCAGACCGTGAACCATCGCGCCATCTCGGCTTTCTCCGCGCGCTTGCGCGCGTCCACGTTGCGATTGCCCGCGATCATCTGCGCGCGCTGCTTGCCCTTGAGAGCCGTCTCGCGCACGCGGCGCAGGCCGGCCTGGTCGTTTGAGCGAGCGAACTGTCTTCTGAGGTTCTCCAGATTTCTCAGGGAACTGGCGGCCTGTTTGAAGTCCGCGAACTTGAGTAGGTTGCGGAACATCGCCTCGTGTGGGTCTGCCGAGCGGCGCTGAGCGTCCAGCTCAAGCACCTCGGCGTGTCTCAGCTCCGCGCCTTCGTCCGCCAGAAGCCTTGCCATCCGTACGGGGCTCTCCACCGCGCCCTCTCCGAATCTTTCGCGCACCGCCCGCTCTATCTCTTCCAGCTCGCTCGCGCCCACGGATTCGCAGTCAAGGTATTCCCACACCTCTATCATCAAATCCCGCTTGGTTCTGGATTTCCACTTCTGCTCTTTCATCGGATTCAAGATTACAGAAAAGAGCGGCAAAAGGAAAAAGCAGAGAAAGGCTGAAGAAAGGAGTTGTTGGTTCAGCCTTTTACCTTTTCACTTTTTCCTTCTACAATCTTCCATTGTACTCACTCTTTTTCAGCAGCCCATGACTCAGGCAGCACAGACCATCACAGACGCGCTCGCGGCACTTCAGACCCATTTCGGGTTCGAGGATTTCCGCGAAGGCCAGCGCGAAGTCATCTCAGCCGTTCTGGAAGGGCACGACACTGTAGTCGTCATGCCCACGGGCGGAGGGAAATCGCTCTGCTACCAGTTGCCCGCGCTCATGCTGGAGGGTGCGACGCTTGTGGTCTCGCCGCTCATAGCGCTCATGAAAGACCAGGTGGACGCGCTTCAGGCGCGCAATCTCCCGGCGACTTTCATCAACAGCTCCATCGACTTTGAAGAGCAGAAGGCGCGCATACAGGGCGTCAGGCGCGGAGCCTTCAAGCTGGTCTACGTCGCGCCCGAACGCTTTCGCTCGGCCCACTTCGTAGAGGCTCTGAAGAGCGCGCACATCTCCCTTTTCGCCGTGGATGAAGCGCACTGCATCTCCACCTGGGGGCATGATTTCAGGCCCGACTATCTTAGACTGCGAGGCGCGCTTGAGCGCATAGGCCGACCGCAGGCGGTGGCTCTGACGGCGACCGCCACGCCCCACGTCCGCGCCGACATCATAGAGCAACTGGCGCTGAAAGAGCCGCGCGCTTTCGTGAGCGGCTTTGACCGCCCGAACCTCTCCATCAACGTCACGCACACGCAGAAGGAGCGCGAAAAGATTACGCGCATACGCTCGCTCGCGGCCAAACATCAGGGCGGCTCGGGCATCATCTACACCTCCACGCGCAAGGCCGTGGAGCAGGTTGCCGCACGTCTCAAAACTGCCGGCCTGAGCGTCGTCGCCTATCACGCCGGGATGGAAGATGCGGCTCGTGCCAGCGCGCAGGACGAGTTCATGAGCGGGCAGACGCAGATGATTGTCGCCACCAACGCCTTCGGCATGGGTATAGACAAATCCGACATACGCTTCGTGGCGCATTATCAACTGCCCGGCTCAATCGAAGCTTATTATCAGGAGATAGGCCGCGCGGGCCGCGACCGCCTCTCCTCCGACTGCGAGCTTCTCTTCAACTACGCCGACAAGCGCACCCAGGACTATTTCATAGAAGGCTCTTACCCGCAGCCAGAGCTTATCGCGCGCGTCTACGAAACCCTCGTCGCCATAAAACAGGAGCGGATAGAGCTTTCCACGCGCGACATAGCGCAGCGAGCCGGCATACGCAACGAGATGGCCGTGCAGTCCGCCCTTATCACTCTGGAGAAGGCCGGTCACATTGAGCGCGGTGCGGCCGGAGAAAACAGGGCTTCCATCAGGCTGCTCATGCCGCCGCAGCGAGCGCGCCAGACAATCGGAGAGCGCGACACGCGCGCACGCAAGGCGCTGATAGGACTTCTCGGCGGTTTCGACGTTAGCGAACAGGGTGAAACGGAACTGAACGTCTCGGAACTAGCCGAAGCCATAGGGCTGGATCTTCTGACCACCCGGCGGTCTCTTTCCAATCTTCAAACGTCCGGCATCATCAGCTACACGCCTGCGCGCCGCACGCGCGGCCTCGTGATGTTGGATGAGCAACCGGCTCGCACGCTTCGCATACGCCCGCAGGACTTGGCGCGCCGGGCCGCGCTTGAGCAGAGAAAGCTGCGCGAGATGATTAGCTTCTGCTACACGGAGCGCTGCTACAGGGCCTTCATTCTGGATTACTTTGGAGACCCGCATCACGCCGAGAGCTGCGGCATGTGCGGCAACTGCGTCGCGGAGATTCGCGGGGCGACAAAGCGCGCGCCCGACGCCTGGAGCGGGGAAGCACCGCTCGAGCCTCCTACGGAGCTGGACGCGTTCGTTCGAAGGCACACGCCCGTCGCCCTTGACCTTGACGAAGAGCTGAGCGAGCAGTCGCGCATTTCGCGCGCGCGCACAAAGGCGGAAAGCTTTGGCGTTGATGAAGAGAGCGCGGAAATCAGCATCACTCAGGCGCGTGCGCTGGCGGAAGAGGAGATGCTGCTGGTGAGAAAGATTCTGGCCTGTGTGGCGCGCATGCAGGGGCGCTTCGGCAAGGGGATGCTGGCCGCCACGCTTCGCGGCTCACGCGCAAAGAATGTCAAAGACGCGGGGCTGGACCAGCTTTCCACCTACGGCATCCTGGACGACATGACGCAGGACGAGCTTATGCTCTACATAGAGGCGCTCATCGCCGCCGGATGCCTCAACACGACCGCAGGGGCATACCCGACTGTGTCGCTTTCATCATTCGGCGCAGATGTCATGCGCGAGCGCGCCGCGCTTGAGCTTGCTATTCCAGACACGGCGCTCAGCACCATCGCAAGCTCGCCCGTCGGAGCCACGCGCCGGGCCGCCCCAGCGGAAAAGAAGGTGAGTACGGCTGAAGAAACCTACGCGCTCTACTGCGAGGGGCTCTCCGT
>DASVVZ010000211.1:0-1842 GCA_036389875.1 Pyrinomonadaceae bacterium | reverse complement strand
GCGCAGGCGCTCGATTTCGGAGAGCTTCTGCTGCACGCGGTCGAAGAGGGCCGATTGCGTCTTGATGCCTTCGTCGATCAGGTAGGCGGCCGCCTCCGCGCGGGTGCGAAAGACGCCCGCCTGTACAAGCTGCTCCAGCTTGTCCTGCGCCTCGTGTGAAACCTTAACGGCGACTACGTATTCGTCTTTGGCAGACATGGCCCGCTCTATTGTGCGACTGATGTCGCGTCCGATGGCGCTCAAAGATTCGGGGATGCGTGATGCCATCTCGCGGACGCTGGATGAGACGCGCGTGCGGTCTCCTTCAGCCGGGTCGTCTTCATGAAGTATCAGGTCGTCAATCGGCTCGTTCGGCTCGTCCTGCGGATTATAAGGGGTGCTCATATTCATCTCCTTCGATCAAGCTCTTCCTCAAATAGTATCTGCTCACACTCGCACGGAGAACCCGGGGCGGGCTCCCGGCGGCCTGTATAAAATTTCTAAGCTGCTGGAGACTATGAGACTATTCTACGAACCGGCAGAAAGGGACGTCAAGCTTGGCCTGGCGTTTGCGGGCATTGAACTTTCCACGGCTGGCGGTCGTTCACTCAATTCGAGTATATTTAGCGCCCTCGCTCTGAATGAAAACCGTATGAGCACAGAAAGCCGTAGTTCTACTTAAAACTCAAAGCGACAGAAAGCGGCAAGCCATGATGATGAAAAAACTGGAGCTTCGAGAGCGAGAGCTTGACGGAGCGCATGTCATAGACGTTGCAGGCGAACTGACGGTCGGAAGCGGCACGGAGACGCTGCTGGAAGTTGTGCGCAAAAGCCTGGAGGCCGGTCGTCGTCTCTTGCTCGTGAATCTCAAAGAGTGCCGCCGCGTCGATTCCAGCGGTATAGGAGAGCTCGTGACATGCCTGGTGACAGCCACGCGGCACGACGCAGTTTTAAGGCTCACCAGCATCCCGCAGCAGATTCGCGGGCTGATGAAGATGACCAACGTGCTCAAAGCCTTTGAGGTCTACGACACGGACGAGGCGGCTATAAAGCAGTGATGAGGATTATTTGAAATGGATACGCTGACGGAGAGCTCGCAGGAAAAGGTAGATGAGAAGTTACAGCGCGCCCGCGCTCTGCTTGCGGAAGACGCTTCGGAAGCGGCGGCCGTTGAGCTTGAGGCGGCGCTCACAGAAGCGCGCGACAATCCCTACAGGGTGGAGTTTCGTACTCACATTGAGCTGGGATTGACGCTCGCGGAAATCTACCTTGAACGCGACGAAGTCGAGAATGCCCGCCGGGTGCTGGACGAGAGGGCCGCGTTTGCCGAAAGGATTTTCCAGATAATGCAGGCGAGCGGAACCACAGACCAGAAGCGCGAAGCTTCCGGCGGCCGCATACAGATACGCGACCGTGCGCGACAGGTGGCCCTGCTCGGCGCGGAAGCGCCGGAGATTTCCGTCAAGGAGTGGCTCAAAGGCGAGGCGGCTTCGCTCTCAAGCTTGCGCGGGCGCGTGGTGCTGCTGGAATTCTGGGCTACATGGTGCAAGCCCTGCCGCGAGATGTTCGGAAAACTGAAGAAGCTGGATGAAGAGTACAGGGATCGCGGGCTTGAGGTACTCGCGCTCACGCGCCACTACTTCGCTTATCGCGGCACGGCCGAGTCCCAGGCTGAAGAGCTTGAGCTGATGCGCAAAACCATTGACGAGCACGGCCTGAGCTTTCGTGTGGGCGTAGCCGAATCGGAGAGCACACAGGAGCTTTACGGGGCAACCGGAATGCCCACGCTCTGTTTGATTGACCGCAGCGGCGTAGTCCGTTACGCGCATTTCGGCGGGGGCGACGATCAGAAATTTAACGAGA
>DASVVZ010000210.1:0-3107 GCA_036389875.1 Pyrinomonadaceae bacterium | reverse complement strand
GCTTACACGCGCGACGGCGGCACAATGCACCTGGAGGGCCGTGCTGTGGAGTTCCGCACGCCGGAAGAGGCGCAGGACGCAGGCGTCGTCGCCGTCTATCAGGAAGTCAACCTGCTGGCGTTTCGCACCGTCGCTGAAAATATCTATCTGGGCCGCGAGCCCAGGCGCTTCGGCCTGATAGATTGGAAGCGCATGAACCATGACGCCTCGGAGCTTCTGAGAAGACTGGGGCTTGAGATAGACCCGCGCGCGACTCTGGGCAGCCTGAACATAGCCTTGAGACAGATGATAGCGATTGCGCGCGGCGTCTCCTTCGGCTCGAAGGTCGTGGTGCTGGACGAGCCCACAAGCTCTTTGACCGAGCGCGAAGTCTCCATCCTTTACGACGTGATTCGCCGCCTCAAGGCCGAAGGCACTGCGGTCGTTTACATCAGCCACCGCTTCGACGAGCTATACACGGTCTGCGACCGCGTGACCGTGCTCAGAGACGGAAAATTTGTGGCCACGCGCCCGCTCGCAGGTCTTGAAAAGCTCGATCTGGTCTGCCTGATGCTGGGCAAAGAGCGCGACGAGCTGAGGCAGGGAACGACCGCCTTTGAGCAGCACGACGCGAACAAGGGGGCCGAGCCTGTGCTTCGCGCCGTCAATCTGACGCGCGGTCGCAAGCTGAATCAGGTCAGTGTCGATGCGGCCGAGGGCGAGATAGTCGGAGTCGCCGGGCTTTTGGGCTCGGGGCGCACCGAAACTGCGCGCGCAATCTTCGGCGCGGATAAGATTGAATCGGGCGAAATCTATCTTGACGGCAAACCCCTCAGGGTGCGCTCGCCGCGCGACGCCATCAAGTCGGGGCTGGCTTTTCTCTCCGAAGACCGCAAGGCCGAGGGCATCATCCCGGAGCTTTCCGTCAGAGAAAACCTGACGCTCGCGGCCCTGCCCGCGCTCACGAAATTCGGCATCGTCTCGCGCGCCAAGCAGCAGGAGATAGTCGAGCGCTTCATGAAGCGGCTGGGGATAAAGGCCACGAGCGCCGACCAGAAGATTCGAGAGCTTTCCGGCGGCAACCAGCAGAAGGTGCTCCTGGCGCGCTGGCTCTGCAAGAACCCCAAGTTCCTAATCTTGGACGAGCCGACGCGCGGCATAGACATTGGCGCCAAGGGCGAGATTCAGGAGCTGATTAACGAGCTGGCCAATTCCGGCCTCGCCGTGCTGATGATTTCATCCGAGCTGGAAGAGCTGGTCGAAGGCAGCTCTCGCGTGATTGTCATGCGCGACGGCCAGCGTGTTGGCGAGCTGCGCGGGCGGGAGATTTCACAGGACGCGATTATTCACGCAATGGCCGAGGGAAGCGCCGGCGGCGCGACCGAAGGTGGGGATGAAAACGATAAGAAAGAGCTTCGGGAAGGATAAGCCCTAAACGTTAGGAGCATAATAGATGCAGAATGCCACACAGGTTGGCCCCGCGCGCGAGCAAGGCGGCGTGCTCTCGCGGCTGGGAGCCTTCGGCCCGACTTACGGGGCGCTGGCCGCGCTCATCCTGCTGATTATCGTCAACGCCGTCTTCACCAGAAATTTCTGGGACATAAACAACTTCTGGAACATCCTGCTTCAAGTCTCTCCGACCATGCTCGTGGCAATCGGGATGACGTTCGTGATCGCCACCGGCGGCATAGACCTCTCCGTCGGCTCGGTGATGGCGCTCGCGGCAGCGGTCGCCGCAATCAATCTGGATAGCGGAATCGCTCTCGCCGTCATGCTCGCGCTCGCCGTGGCCCTCGGCACAGGTGCGCTCAACGGCACGCTCATCTCCGTCTTTCGCATACAGCCGATCATAGTCACGCTCGCCGTGTTGATTGCCGGTCGCGGCCTGGCCCAGATTCCGAGCGAGGGAAGGCTGGTCGAGTTCAGAGGCCGCTATCCCGCGTTCGAAGCGCTCGGCACCGGCTACATAGGGCCCGTTCCGGTACAGGTCTTCGTGATGATTCTGATTGTGGCCGCAGCCATCTTCATTATGCGCGCCACCAGCTTTGGTCGCTACGTGCTGGCCGTGGGCGGTAACGAAGCGGCCTCGCACCTGGCGGGCGTCAGGGTCAGGCGCACGAAGATACTGGTCTACGGGCTGAGCGGGCTGCTGGCGGGACTGGCCGGGCTGATTGAGTCTGCGCGAGGCGGCGCGAGCGACCCTTCCAACGTCGGCCTGGGGATAGAGCTGGACGCCATCGCTGCGGTCGTCATAGGCGGCACGGCACTGACCGGAGGACGCGCGACCATCATCGGCACCGTCATAGGCGCACTGATGATGCAGGTGATAACCACCAGCTTCAACATGCAGGGCATAGAGTTCTCGTGGTCTCTGGTTATCAAGGCGGCAATCATCATCGTCGCCGTCTATATACAACGGCCAAAAGTCGCTTGAGCATGGCGGCCGCTTCTGCGGCCGCGCTCTGCTGCACGTGAGTCTCTTTAATCCCACGAATCGGGGAGAAGGCTATGAGCCAGGCATCCACTACCTTTGACGAACAGGGCTCTACGCGCGGGCGCGTGGCGCGTGCCAGGTTCGCCTCCTTCATACAGCGACAGGGCGCGCTGCTGGCGCTCCTGCTCGTCTGCGTCTTCGCGTCCCTTCGCTACGGGACTTTTCTGGACGGCGGCAGCTTCCTGACTTCTCAGAACCTGCTGAACGTCGTCGCTCAAAACAGCATGGTGGGGTTGCTGGCGCTCGGCATGACCTTTGTAATCTTGACGGGCGGCATAGACCTTTCCGTAGGCTCGCTGCTGGCCGTCGGTGGCGTGATAGCCGCCTCACTCGCCGGAAACAACTTTGTCGTTGTGCTCTTCGCGGCCGTGGGCGCGACCACACTGCTTGGCCTCATCAACGGCCTTGTGATTTCAAAGCTGCGCATACAGCCCTTCATAGTCACTCTGGCGATGATGATTGCGGCGCGCGGCACGGCCCTGCGCGTGGCGCACGAAAAGCCCATAGAGATAAAGGGGATGTCTGCGGGCTTCCGTTGGATGTGGCAGGGGAGCCTGGGGCCGCTGCCCGTGCCGATCGCCATACTGATTCTGGCTTACATAGTCGCGTGGGTCGTGCTCAATCACACGCGCTT
>DASVVZ010000209.1:0-7663 GCA_036389875.1 Pyrinomonadaceae bacterium | reverse complement strand
GCGTGAGCCTTTGCACGTTCCCCTACGGTTCGAGCCTTCAAGATTATTTTGCTACGCCCCCGTATAACTTTCGTCAAGTTGAGCTGGATAATCCGGCTGGTCTAAAAAGAGTTTCGGAGAAACTTTCATGAACCCACAGCTCAGAAATCTAAGCGCACAGGTTATGGTTATCACCGGCGCGTCCAGCGGCATAGGGCTTGTGACGGCGCGTCTGGCGGCCAGGCGCGGCGCACGGCTCGTGCTCGCAGCACGCTCGGAGCCGGCCCTCAAGCAGCTGACCGAAGAGATTAATTCAGGCGGCGGCGAGGCCGTGTATGTCGTGGCCGATGTCGGGCGCGAAGAGGACGTGCGGCAGATAGGCGAGAAGGCGCAGGAGCGCTTCGGCGGCTTTGATACCTGGGTCAATAACGCCGGCGTCTCAATCTACGGGAATCTTCTGGATGTCAGCATCGACGACATGCGTAGACTCTTTGACACGAATCTCTGGGGCGTGGTTTACGGCTCGCTCGTGGCGGCCGAGAGGCTTCGTACGCGCGGCGGCGCAATCATCAACGTCGGCAGCACTCTCTCTGACCGCGCGATCCCGGTTCAGGGCATCTACTCCGCATCGAAGCACGCCGTCAAAGGCTTCACGGACGCGCTGCGCATGGAATTGGAGGCCGAAGGCGCGCCCGTCTCCGTCACTCTTATTAAGCCGGGCGCGATTGCCACGCCCTATCCGCAGCACGCCAAGAACTACATGGAGCGAGAGCCGACGGTGCCTCCGCCTGTTTACGCGCCCGAAGTGGTGGCCGAAGCTATTCTGTATTGCGCCGAGAATCCCGAGCGAGACGTTTTCGCGGGCGGCGGCGGCAAAGCCATCTCCATGTCGGGCCATTACGCGCCCCGCATGACAGACAAAGTCATGGAGTGGTCTATGTTCGAGATGCAGAAGTCGGACGAGCCGCCCGCGCGTTCGCGCGACGACAGCGGCCTGTACAAAGCATCGGGCGAGCTTAAGGAGCGAGGCGAATACAAGGTGCCTGTCTTCGAGCACAGTATCTACACGAAGGCTTCGCTGCACCCGTTCGTGACCGGGGCCATCATCGCCGGGGTAGGCATAGCACTGGCCGCGCTCCTGCTCCCTCTTCAATCCAACGGCGAGAAGGACGAAGCGCTTCAGAAATCAAGCCCGGTTTGATTAAAAAGGTATTCACCGCCGAAGAGACGCATGAGGGGGCGCTGAGAACAGCTTGAGTTTTCTGCGCTCGCCTCAAGCGTCTCTTCGTCATCTGCGGCGGCGGCGAAGTTTATTCTTTTACTGCTTCTCTTAATTCACGAAAGAGGCGTGCTAAATCCTTAGGCTGGTAATGTGCGTTGAGGCCGCTGGGGTTCGGCAGCACCCAGATGGCCGTTTCTCCTATCGTCTCTTCCTGTCGCCCGAGCTTCGCCAAAGGTTGCGCAAACGCCGTGCGGTAAACCGTGACGCCCAGCACGGCCAGAAACTTTGGGCGATAGCGCAGCACCTTCTTACGCAACTCGCGCCCGCCTTTGACCAGCTCTTCATTTGAAAGCTCGCTGGCGGCTGCGGTCGCGCGCCGCACCACGTTCGTTATCCCGTAGCCGCTCTTGAGAAGCTCCATTTCTTCAAAGGGCGAAAGCAGCCGCTCTGTGAATCCACCTGCGTACAGCGCGGGCCAGAAACGATTGCCGGGCCGCGCGAAATGGCAGCCTGTGGCCCCGCTATACAGGCCCGGATTGATGCCGCAGAAGAGCACGCGTAAGCCGGGCGCTATGACATCGGGCACCTTCCTGCCGGCCGAAGCCAGCACCTGTTCCTTCGTTGGCTTCCAGGCTTTCATTCGTCTTCCATCAGCAGGCGCGCGTCCTCAATCTCAAGCTCTTTGATGAGGTCAACGCCCGATTGCGCAAAGCGACGTGCAGAGGCCACAGGGCGAGCATCACTTTCTTCGTCAAGCGACCACTGCGCGTGCTGCGTAAGTCTTGCCAGGGCAACCGCTCGCCCCAGGGTCAAAGCGAAGCGGCGCGCTCCGGCTTCCAGAGCGTGCTGGCCCTCTTTCGACGCGGCCCGCAGCCACTCCTCCGCGTGCGCCATGGCTTCTCGACATGCGTGCCTGACATTCGCCAGCCTCGCATCGTGTGCCGCTTCGAGACTGTTCATGACCTCATTCTTCAGAGCCGCGAGCGCCTGATTATTGCGCGACAGCGTTCGCAGCGCATCCAGCGAAAGCACGTTCGTCGTGCCCTCCCAGATGGAGAGCACCTGCGCGTCACGCAGCAGGACGGGAAGCCCCGTGTCCTCCACGTATCCCGCGCCGCCGAAAGCCTCCAGCACTTCGCTCGTCACGGAGACCGCCTGCCTCGCCGTCGTGAGCTTCATCACCGGAGTCAGGAGACGCAGCAGCTCTCTTTGCTCATCGCTTATCTCTCCCGCTTCGTCCAGGCCGACCAGCCCGGCTACGAAAAAGGCCAGATGAAATGCCGCCTCCATCTCGGCTTGCAGGCCCGCGAGCGTGTCTACGTGTAGCGGCTTCTCGGAAAGGTTTGCGCCGAAGGCGAATCGCCTGCGCGCGTAGCTGCGCGCCAGGGCCAGCCCGCGACGCATCAGCGCGCAGGCGGAGATGCCGTTCCAGAGCCGCGTAATGTTGAGCATGGGCGCTATGTTTCGCACGCCGTCCGTCATCCCTGCGACAAGCTCCGCAGGTGTTCCGTCCAGCGTCAATTCGGCGGTCGGAACCTTTCGCGTGCCCAGTTTATCCTTGAGACGATTTATCTGAATGTTTCTCAAGCGCCCTTCCGCGTCTCTGGTCTCCACCAGAAATAGCGCAAGGCCCTGGCCGCCCTGAGCATTTCCTTCGGGGCGTGCGAGCGTGAGCGCAACTTCGGATGTAGTAGCGGAAGTGAACCACTTGCGCCCGTAGAGCCTCCATGCACCCGTCGCGTCACGCCTCGCAACCGTCTCCGACAACCCGACGTCGGAGCCGCCCGTCAGCTCCGTCATCCACTGCCCGCTCGTCCAGAACTCTTCCGGCACGCGCGCAATCAGATGCGGCACGACGCGCTCAATCAAGAGAGCGTTGCCTGAGCGCAGGATGGTTTGCGCCGCGCCGTCCGTCATGGCCAGCGGGCAACTGTAGATGTCAGTCGAAGGAGTGAAGAGATAGGCCAGAGCTGCCTGATGCGTGCGCGAGAATGGGCCGTGCGTGCGCTCGTAGGCCGTGGCGACCACGCCGTGCTCAGCCGCCAGGCGCTGTGCCCTCTTCCAGAGCGGCGAGACCTCTATTCTGTCCACGCGCTCGCCCCAGGCATCCCACTGCGTAAGCCCAGGCTCGTTAAGCCTGTCTGCGAGCTGCATTCTGTAAAGCTCTCCGCCCGAGAGCCTTCCCATATCAGAAAGCCCTGCCTCGATTTCAACTAGAACTTCCGGCGGCAAGGCCCGGACGAGGTATGAGCGCAGCACGCGGTCGTCCTCATATTGATTGCCGAGCTCCGGCGGCGACTGGTTAAAGGGCTGTTTCATCATCCATTAATTCTATTCCTGTAGGGCTTTTGCTATCGCATAGCCATCATCGTCGCCAGCATCGCCGCGACCAGCTTCTCTTCCTCGCCATTTACGGCGAAGACTTCCGCCTCGCAGACCGTGAGGGTGCGTCCGGCTCTTTTGACCCCGGCGCGCGCGATGAGCTTTTCGCCCCGTGCGGGCGAGAGAAGGTTAATCTTGAATTCGACGGAGAGCACGTCCGAGTCTTCCGTCATGAGCGTCAGGGCCGCGTAGCCGCAGGCCGAGTCGGCTATGCTGGTGACTATCCCTGCGTGAAGATAGCCGTGCTGCTGCGTTAAGTCGTCACGAAAGGGAAGCTCTATGACTACAAAACCCGGTGTGACGCGCGCGAGATGAGCATTGATGGTCTTCATCAACGCTTGCCGCGCGAAGCTCTCGCGCACGCGCTCCTCAAAGCGCGGCGTCTTCGGCTCGAATGCTTTCATACTTGATCCGGCTTTCCGCTTCTGTCCCTGACCTCCTCCGAGGTCAGCCCGTAAATCGGCGGCGTCTTCACGTCCAGCAGCCCCAGGTAAAGATATAGCTGACCGCGATGATGAATCTCGTGCTCTATCATGGCGCGCAGCCACTTCCACGCGGCAATCTCCGCGCCGCCCGGAGTCACGCACTTTCGCTTCAGGTCATCTTCGCTTAAGGAGCGAAAAATTTCCATAGCCTCGGCGTGCATGCGGGTCATGAACTCAAGCACGCCGTCGTAGCCGCGGGCCAACTCCGGCCCGTGCCCCGGATAAAGGCTTGGCTTAAGCCGCACGTTCTCGGCGTACATGTAGCGCTCTATGGCCGCCAGGTGGCGAATGATGTCGGCGAAGGTGAACTTGCCTTCCCTGTACGTCCAGTCGATTTTGTCCGGCGGAATCGCGCGCACGACTCGTAGGGTACGCCCGCGTATGCGCTCGAAGTAATCTAGAAAGGTTTCAAGGTCCCTGATTTCCATGATTCAGATAATCGAGAGCGCAGGATTAGGAGCGCTCCTGCAAAGCTCGCGCACTATCTTCAATCCCTTCTCAAGCTGCTGGCGCGTGCGTACTGCGCCCAGGCAGACGCGCACCGCATGCGGCGCTTCCTCTCGCGCAGGCACAAAGGCTTCGGGCGGCGTCACCAGGACATTGCGCCTTCTGGCCTGCGCTATGAACTCATCGCTTCGCCACGGCTCGGGCAGCTCAAGCCACAGGTGAAAGCTCAGGGGATGGGCGCGAAAGCGTAGCCCATGAAGAATGCGGCGCGCTATCTCCTGACGCTCCCCGGCCTCCCGACGCTTCTGCTCTATGAGCCGCTCGGCCGTGCCGTCCTTTATCCATTCGGAAGCTATCTCGGCCATCAGCGGCGCGGCCATCCAGACCGTAGAGCGCAGGCTCGTGGCAAGGCGCTCGACCATACGCTCGGGCGCAAGCAGGTATCCTATGCGCATCCCGCCCGCGATGGATTTTGACGTGGTCAGTATGTAGTAGCTGCGCTCCGGCGCGAAAGACGAGAGCGGGAGGGGCGGGCGCTCAAGCATGAAGCTGTGAACGTCGTCTTCGACAATGGAGATGTCGTGCTCTTCGGCTATGCGCGCAATCTCGCGCCTGCGCTCCTCCGGCATGACAGTCCCAAGAGGGTTGTGTATGGTCGGAATGGTGTAGAGCACGCGCGCGCTTCCGCTACGACACGCGCGCTCGAAGGCTTCGGGGATAATCCCGTGCTCGTCCACGTCCAGGCCCTGCAACCGCAGGTGCAGCAGGTGCGCAAGGTTCTTCATCCCGGGATAGGTCAGGCGCTCTGTGAAGACAGTGTCGCCGGGCTTGGCCAGTGTCGAGAAGACTACCGTCATGGCGTGAAGCGCGCCGCTCGTAATCAATACCCGCCGCGCCTGCGCCTCCATGCCTGAGCGCGAAATCCAGGCTGCGCCTGCCGCCCTGTGTCGCTCGGCCCCAATCGGCGTTTGATAGCCCAGAAGGTTTGAGAGGTTCGGGCGGCCGGCCAGATTCATGAGCGTGGAAGAGAGGACTTGTCCCAACTGGTCGCTCGCCGCTACGGGCGGCAGGTTCAGGCTGAGGTCTATCAGCGAATCATCATGAGCGGCTATGTTCGGGGGGAAGGCGTCCGCGAAGAGGTCTTCACGAACGTATGTGCCGCGCCCCGTCTCGCCCACAAGCAGTCCTCGCCTTTGCGCTTCCGCATAGGCTCGCGTGATTGTCCCTACCGTCACGCCAAGCCTCGAGGCCAGCTCCCTGTGCGTGGGCATCTGCTCGCCCGGACGAAGCTGGCCGTGCTCTATGTCCTCGGCTATGCGATCCGCGATCGCCAGATAGCGCGCGCCCGTCTGTCTCGTAATGTCTGGATTCCACATAGAAGATTCTCGTTGACTGAAGAATTGTACCGGCGTATATTCGACACAATTCCCGGGAATTTGTCAAATTGTATCGCTACAATCTTCGTTTTCAGAAGCTGCGCGAGAGACTGGAGAGGTTGATGAAAAAGGATGAGTTTGAAGGCATGCAGACGCGCGTGCTGCACTCGGCCTCGCACCTGAATAAGACGCACGCCGTTACTGCTCCCATCTGGCAGACGACGACTTTCATGGCCGACTCGCCGGAAGCTTACGCGGAGACGGCTGCCTCCGTCCACCCGGCCGAGTTCTACACTCGTTACGGCAATCCCACGCACGAGCGAGTGGAGCAAACGCTCTCCGAGATTGAAGGCGGCGAGGCTGCGCTCGTGACGGGCTCGGGCATGGGAGCCATCACGCTGGCCGTAATGAGCCAGATAAAGACGGGCGATCACATCGTCTCGCAAAGCGACCTGTACGCGGGGGCGCGTGCGCTCATGCGCGACTTTGCACCGCGCTGGGGAGTTGAGACGACCTTCGTGGATCAGACGAGGCCGGAAGAGTTTGAAGCTGCGATTCGTCCCAACACGCGGTTAATCTATCTTGAGTCTCCCAGCAACCCGCTGATGCGCCTGACGGATTTGAAGGCAGTGACAGCGCTTGCCAGGGCGCGAGGCATCACGACCGTCATAGACAATACTTTCTCGACACCCGTCAACCAGCGGCCGCTTGAGCTGGGCGTAGACGTAGTTCTTCACAGCGCCACTAAATACCTGGGAGGCCATCACGATTTGACGGCCGGCGTAGTAGTCTCTTCGCAGTCCTTCATCAAGGATGCCTGGAAGCTGGGCGTGGTCTTCGGCTCAGTGCTCTCGCCTTTTGACGCATGGCTGCTGATGCGCGGCATCCGGACACTGGGAATAAGGGTTGAGCGCCACAATCAGAATGCTCTGGCGCTGGCGCAGTTTCTTGAACAGCACACGAAGGTTGAGCGCGTAAACTATCCGGGGCTTGAGTCGCACCCGCAGCACCAGTTAGCGCGCCAGCAGATGAGCGGCTTCACGGGCATGTTGAGCTTTGAGCTCGCGGGCGACGCGGGCGCGGCCGAGCGCTTCATCTCGAAGCTGCGGCTTGCGGCATATACGGGAAGCCTCGGCGGCGTGGAGACGCTGATAGTGAGGCCCGCAGCCATGTGGAGCCACCAGTTGACGCCGGAGCAGCGACGCGCCAGTGGAATCAGCGAAACTCTCTTCCGCGTATCGGTAGGGCTGGAAGACGAGCGGGATTTAATGAGGGACTTCGAGCAGGCTCTGGAGGCCGCATGATGGAAACACGCCTGAGCGTTAATCTGAACAAGGTGGCGCTTCTGAGGAACGCGCGAACCATAGGCATACCGAGTGTGCTGCGCGCAGCGGAGATCTGCATGGAGGCAGGGGCGCACGGAATCACAGTGCATCCCAGGCCGGACGAGCGGCACGTAAGAAGACAGGATGTCTTTGAGCTGGCCGAAGCCTTGAAGGCCGCGCCGGAGATAGAGTTCAACATAGAGGGCAATCCCTTCCCGGAGTTCATGGAGCTTGTGCTGAAGGTCAGGCCCACGCAGTGTACGCTCGTGCCGGACAGCCCCGACGCCTTCACCTCCGACCACGGATGGGATTTGAAGGGCACAGAGGCTGAGCGACTGCGGCCAATCATAAGCCAGCTTAAGGAAGAGGGAATCCGCACGAGCCTTTTCATGGAGACAGACCTGGAGCAGATAGGACTGGCGCGCTCGGTCGGCGCAGACCGCGTAG
>DASVVZ010000208.1:0-7106 GCA_036389875.1 Pyrinomonadaceae bacterium | reverse complement strand
AAATGCGTTCGGCCGTCCGGGTTATTTCAGTTGCACTTGATTTTTGTAGACGCAACCCAGACGGTCTCTCCTGAGTCAATGACGATTACTTTCGCCCACGTGAACCGAGTCCCGCGCACATTCGCTCCTTTGACGACGCGTACAGGAGTATTGTCCGGGTATTCTCCGCTAATCGTGGACGAGTCGTTATCACAATCCCTCGTGTCACAGTCGACGCGCACTCTGACCCCGGACCTGTCGGCCATGTCGTTATACAGAACGCAGTCCGGCTTTGGCTCAGGTGTTGATTGTACAACGCTCCTGGACGGAGTTGCCATTGGAGAGGGCGTTGGAGTAGCGGGTGCGGGCGTCGGTGAAGCGGGCCTCGGCGTAGCCGTCGCGGCAACCGCGGAAGACGGCGTTGGAGAAGCGGACGCAACCGCCGACGAAGGCAAACTGTAGCGTTGAAACATCAATCCGCCGATGCCGACGCCTATGATCAGAGCGGCGAACACTACGACTATAATCGGCCAACGTCTCTTGCGCGGCGCGGGTTCATTAGAATCAGACAGCGGCGCAGCAGCAGTAGCAGCAGGAGGAGGAGGCCCCGGCGAGGGCATAGTCGGCGCTTGATAAGCTACAGTCGGGGCAGTCGGAGAAGCAGGCGGAAACGGATTAACCTGCGTAACGCCTGGATCGTATTCGCTAATTAACCTTGTGCCGTCTTCAAGGCAATACGAAAGCGTATCGTCATTGTAAATGCGGTTACAACCCGGGCACTTTTTCATAGAAATTCTCCTGGGGAAGAGGCCGGCCGTGGGCACTCCGCGCGCAGTTCTGATGAGTGGCTACTTAACTTCTTTTGAGGTATCCTTTTATGTTTCGGATGCGTCCCATTTTCCCAACAGAAGGGGCAATCTTAACACCCGCCCGCGAAGGGCGGCAAACGAGCGGAAAGAAGTAAACTGTTTTTAGTATGAAGATAGCAGTGGCTATGAGCGGCGGCGTGGACAGTAGCGCCGCGGCGGCGATTTTGAAGGCCGAGGGGCACGAGCTTGTGGGTTTCACCATGCAGTTGTGGAACCAGCGGCGAGGGCTCACCGTGGACGAGCACGGCGAGCCTCTGCCTTCTCGCTGCTGCTCGCTGGACGACGTTTACGACGCGCGTCGTGTGGCCGAAGAGCTTGGCTTTCCCTTCTACGTGCTCAATCTGGAGAAGGACTTCGAGCGCGACGTGGTGGCGCCTTTCGTCTCAAGCTACCTGGACGGCGAGACGCCCATTCCGTGCGTGGCCTGCAACAGCCGTTTGAAGTTCGCTTCGCTCGACCGCCTCGCGGCCAGTCTGGGATGCGACAAGGTGGCCACGGGCCACTACGCGCGCGTGGAGTATGACGAGGAAGCAGAGCGTTACAGGCTGCTGCGCGGGCGCAATCTACAGAAGGATCAGTCCTATTTCCTCTGGGAGCTAAATCAGGAGCAGCTCTCGCGCTCTCTCTTTCCGCTCGGCGAGATGTCCAAGCAACGGGTGCGCGAGGTGGCGAGAGAGAGCAATCTGGCCATAGCCGAAAAGGCCGAGTCGCAGGAGATTTGCTTTGTACCCGACGGCGATTACGCGGGCTTCATTGACCGCTATCTTGAAGATGAAGGCGAAGAGACACGCACGCCGCCCCCCGAGGGCGAGATAGTCAACACGGCGGGCGCGACAATTGGCAGGCATCAGGGCATACACCGCTACACCGTGGGACAGCGACGGGGTTTGGGGCTTTCGAACGAGCGCCCGCTCTACGTAGTCCAGATAGAGGCCGCGCGCAACCGCATCATAGTAGGCCAGGAGGAAGAGCTGCTGAGGCGCGAGTTCACGGCGGCAGGCGTCAACTGGATAGCCTTCGACAACCCCGCGGGCGAGGTGCGTGCGGAGGTGCGCGTGCGCTATCGTCACGAGGCTCAGCCGGCCACCATCACGCCGCTCGAAGCGGAGCGCGCGCGCATCGTCTTCGACGAGCCGCAGCGCGCCATCACGCCGGGCCAGGCGACGGTCTTCTACCGCGCGGATGAAGTCCTCGGCGGAGGGTGGATTGAAAAGCAGAAATAGGGGGTAGGGGAGTGGAGAATGGTAAAGAGTTCTTTCTTTTCTTATCCCCAGCCCCTGACCACAATTCCCTCTTCTTAAACCTTTTCCCGCCGGTTTACGTAATCACAGGCGGAACCGGCCAGGTCTCGTGCAGGGATTCTCTGTTCCGTATTTTCTCTACAACAGGTGTAAAAGCTCATGGCAATGTCACGCACTCGAAAAATCGTTCTAATCGTCACAGGGGTTCTGCTCGGCTGTCTGCTGCTGGGGGTGCTGATGATAGCGCTCTTTATCTCTTCGCTCAGGAATTCCGGCCCTGATATTCAGGACAACAGCGTGCTGGTGCTCAACGTAAAAGGCACCATGCCGGATTACGTGACGGAAGACCCGTTCGCAAAGGCGCTCGGAGCTGAGGACAACTCGCTCACAAGCCTTCTGTGGCAAATCAGGAAGGCCAAGGCGGACAAGAGAATCAAAGCCATCCTGCTGGACATAGATTTTTCCAGCGCGGGCTGGGGCCAGGCGGACGAGATTCGTGACGCGATTGCAGACTTTCGCACCTCCGGCAAGCCCGTCTACGCCTACATGCTGCTCGGCTCCAATAAGGAGTATTACATAGCGACCGCAGCAGACCGCGTTTACATGTCGCCTTCGGGAAATCTCTTCACCTACGGGCTGGCGGCTGAAGCCATGTTCGTGCGCGGCTCGCTCGACAAGCTGGGCATCTATCCGGACATGTTCAAAATCGGCAAGTACAAGAACGCGCCCGACATGTTCACGGAGAAGAAGATGTCGGACGCGCAGCGCGAAGTCATCAACTCCATGCTGGACGACATCTATGGCCGTCTCGTCAACAAGATTGCCGAGACGCGCAAGAAGTCCGCGGATGAAGTGCGCGCCATCATAGACAACGCGCCTTACACCGCGCAGCAGGCGAAAGAGTCCGGCCTCATTGACGACGTGAAGTACCGCGACGAAGTTGAAGGCGAGTTGAAGAGGCGTCTGGGCTACAAGGACGACGAGCGGCTCAAGCTGGTCAAAGACTCTGAGTACAGAGAGATTAAACCGGAATCGCTGGACCTGAACAAGGGCGAAAAAGTCGCCATCATATATGCTTCGGGCACAATCGGCATGGGAAGCTCCGATGACAGCCCCTTCGGAGAGCAGTCCGTAGGCTCCGACACCATGATTAAAGCGCTCAATACGGCGCGCGACGATAAGAGCATCAAGGCGATAGTGATTCGCATCGACAGCCCCGGCGGCTCCGCCTTCGCTTCGGATGAAATCTGGCACGCCATCGAAAACGCCAAGGCTAAAAAGCCCGTCGTCGTTTCCATGGGCGACGTGGCGGCATCCGGCGGCTACTACATAGCCTGCAACGCCAACCGCATCGTCGCCGAGCCTTCCACCATCACGGGCTCCATAGGCATCTTCGCGGGCAAGCCGGTGATGAAGGGCTTCTACGACTGGCTCGGCATCTCGAACGAGTACGTCATGCGCGGCAGGAACGCAGGCATGTTCCGCGAGACCGAGCAGTTCTCCGACGACGAGCGCGCGAAGTTCCAGGACATCATCAGCCGCGCCTACTATGACCAGTTCGTGCCGAAGGTGGCGAGGGGGCGTAACAAGAGCGTGGAGGAAGTGGACTCGCTCGGGCAGGGCCGCGTGTGGATGGGCTCGCAGGCGAAAGAGCGCGGGCTCGTGGACGAGTTCGGCGGCCTTGAGCACGCTATCAATGTGGCCAAACAGCTGGCAAATCTGCCTGCCGACAAGGACGTTCGCCGCGTCATACTTCCCTATCCGCGCACCTTCTTCGAAAAACTCTTCAATCAGAAGAGCGAAGACGAAGAGGCTAAGCTGAAGCTTCAACAGCAGCGAGCCATCTTCGAAGCCCTGCCCGAAGATATGCGCCGCGCCTTCCAGTACGCGGCCCTTCTGGACAGGATGAAGCAGGGCGACGCCCTCGCCATCATGCCTTACGAGATAAGGATTAAGTAAGTCGTAAAGCAAACAGCAATCAGCCGCCAGCGTTCGATTCTCAGAAACGCTGGCGGCTGATTGCTGTTCACCTGCTCAAAGGGCGGTTGTCACTTGGTCGCCGCTTCAATTCTCTCCATGCCGTACATGTAGGGCCGCAGGGCTTCCGGGATGAGCACAGAGCCGTCCGCCTGCTGATAATTTTCCAGCACTGCTATCCAGGTTCGGCCGACGGCAAGGCCGGACCCGTTCAGGGTGTGAACGTATTCGGGCTTTGAGCCGCCCGCGCGACGAAAGCGAATCTGCGCGCGTCGCGCCTGAAAGTCCGTGCAGTTCGAGCAGGAAGAGATTTCACGAAACGTCTTCTGCGAAGGCAGCCAGACCTCTATGTCATAGGTCTTGGCGGACTGGAAGCCAAGGTCGCCTGTCGAAAGCGCGACGACGCGGTAATGTATCCCGAGCCGCTGCAAGACGGCTTCAGCGTCGCGCGTCAGCGCCTCCAGCTCTTCAAAAGAGTTTTCCGGCAGGGAGTATTTCACAAGCTCTACTTTCTCGAACTGGTGCTGGCGAATCACTCCGCGCACGTCGCGGCCGTAGCTCCCCGCCTCCGAGCGAAAGCACGGCGAGTAGGCGGCCCAGCGCTTCGGCAGCTCCGAAGCGTCCAGCAGTTCCTCCCGGTGATAGTTCGTCACCGGCACTTCCGCCGTGGGCGATAGATAAAGCCCGCGCTCGTCCGTCAGCTTGAACAGGTCCTGCTCGAATTTGGGAAGCTGAGCCGTCCCGAAGAGCGTCGCGGAGTTGACTATGAACGGGGGCAGCGTCTCCGTATAGCCGTGCTCGCGCGTCTGTAGCTCAAGCATGAAGTTGACGAGCGCACGTTCTAGACGCGCGCCCGCGCCGTTCAAAATCGCAAAGCGCGAGGCCGTTATCTTGCTCGCGCGCTCAAGGTCGAGGATACCGAGCTGCGTGCCGAGTTCCACGTGATCCTTCGGCTCGAAATCGAACTCGGGCGGAGCGCCCCACCGGCGCACCTCTACGTTCGCAGTCTCGTCCGTGCCCACGGGCACGCTCTCGTGCGCGATGTTCGGCACGGTGGAGAGTATCTCGTGCATGCGTGCTTCCGCTTCGTCCCGCTTCCGGTCAAGCCCGGCTATGCGCTCCTTCAGCTGGCCCACGGCCTGTCGCCTTGCATCCGCCTCGTCGCGCTTGCCTTCCTTCATGAGCGCGCCTATTTCACGGCTGGCCGAGTTGCGCTCGGCATTCAACCTGTCCGACTCGGCAATGACCTGCCGCCGCTCGCTATCCGCCGCCTCAAAATCATTGAGCGCATCCGTGGGAAAGTTGCGCGCCTGAAGCGCTGCGCGCACTTTATCTAGATTGTCACGAACGAAGTTCAGATCGAGCATTTGCCGTAGCCCCTTCAATTATGGTATGAGAAACACTTTTCACGCATCAAAAAACGAAATCGGAATCTTACAGTATGCCTCAGAAAATTCGCAAAGCTGTCTTTCCGGCGGCGGGATTGGGAACGCGTTTTCTTCCCGCTACCAAAGCGTCTCCGAAAGAGATGCTGCCGCTCGTGGACAAGCCGCTCATACAGTACGTCGTGGAAGAGGCGGTCGCCTCGGGCGTCGAGTCCATCATCATCGTCACCGGCCGGGACAAGACGGCCATAGAAGACCATTTCGACATCTCCTTCGAGCTTGAGCACCTGCTCAGAGAGCGCGGCAAGGAATCCATACGCAAAGAGATTCGCACCATCTCAGAGATGGCGCGCATCAGCTACGTCAGGCAGCGCGAAGCCCTGGGGCTCGGGCACGCCATCTTTCAGGCGCGCGACTTCTGCGAAGCCGAGCCTTTCGCGGTCATGCTCGCGGACGACATAGTTGACGCAGAGACTCCCGCCTTGAAGCAGATGATGGCCGTCTACGAGAAGTACGACGCGCCCGTGCTCGGCACAATGCGAGTGGAGGGCGAAGCCATCTCCCGCTTCGGTGTGATTGACGCGGAAGAGGTAGAGCCCGGCATCTTCAAGATAAAAGATATGGTCGAAAAGCCGCCCTTCCATCAAGCCCCGTCCGACCTTGCCATCATAGGCCGCTACATCCTGACGCCGGACATCTTCGGCGAGATAGAGCAGACGAAACCCGGCGCGGGCGGCGAGATTCAGATAACGGACGCCATGCGCTCGCTGCTCAGGAAGCGCCCCTTCTACGCCGTGCGCTTTGAAGGAACCAGGCACGACGCCGGCGACAAATTAGGCTTTCTCATAGCCACGGTCGAGTTCGCGCTTAAACGGCCTGACCTCGCACCGGACTTTATAGAATACCTGCGGTCTCTGAAGCTGTGACAACAAATGGAGGAATTTATTCTTTGACTGATACGAACAGGAGCTTTGCAGGACGCGCCGCGATTGTCACGGGAGCTACGCGCGGCATAGGCCGAGCCATAGCGCTGGAGTTGGCCCGCCGCGGCGCAGATGTAGCCTTCAATTACGCCAAGAGCGCCGAGGCCGCAGACGCTTTGAAAGCTGAGATTGAAGCGATGGGTGTCCGCGCGCTTTCAACCCCATGCGACGTGGCGCAGACGGAAGCGGCAGCCGAGATGGTCAAGCAGACCAAAGAAGCCTTCGGTCGCATAGACTTTCTCATCAACAACGCGGGCATCACGCGCGACACGCTCATCCTGCGCATGAAGGAAGAGGACTGGGACGCCGTCCTGGACACAAACCTGAAGGGCGCGTGGAATTTCTCGAAAGCTGTCCTGCGGCTTATGCTCAGGCAGGAAGGGGGCGGTTCCATACTGAACATCTCTTCCATAAGCGGCACGGTAGGCATGCCCGGCCAGTCAAACTACTCCGCTTCCAAGGCAGGCATGTTCGGTCTCACGAAGGCGCTCGCTAAGGAGGTCGCCAGCCGTCAGGTGACTGTCAACGCGCTGGCGCTCGGGATGGTGTCAACGGACATGGCGAATGCTCTGGACGAAAGCTACCGCACCAAAGTCTTAGAACAGATTCCGCTAGGCCGCTTCGCAGAGCCCGACGAGGTCGCACGCATAGCCTGCTTCCTGCTCTCAGACG
>DASVVZ010000207.1:0-5158 GCA_036389875.1 Pyrinomonadaceae bacterium | reverse complement strand
GAAACGCCTGCCGCCAGGCGCGAGGTGGTCGAAACGCGCACCGCATACGCTGCCCCGGAGCGTCGCGGCGTCTCGACCGGAGTTGTCGCAATCGTTGCTATAGCGGCCGTAGTCTTGACGGCCATCGTCGCATGGGCTATGACCAGGACGGCCGCCACGGACGAGATGAATGCAAATGTTCGCGTCGTGGCTCAGCCTACGCCGGTCACGCAGGTCGTCACCGTCCCTGTGCCGCAGCAGCAGCCGGTAGTCATGCCCGCGCCTGCCACTACAACGACGACTACGACACAGCCGGTCATCGTGCCCGTTCCGTCAACGACTTCATCGTCGTCCAGTACAACGGACACCAGGTCAAGCGGCAACGACGACGGAACGATTCAGTCGAACATAGAGAAGAAGTTTGCGGACGACCCGAAAGTCGCGGCGCTGGGCATCACCATCTCCGTCATAGACGGCAAAGTAACATTGGTAGGCTCGGTCGAATCGGCTGAGATGAAGGATCGCGTCGAGCGCCTGGCCAAAGTCAAAGGCGTCAAGAGCGTGGACAATCAAATCATCATCTCAAGCCCGAGAGAATAAACACGACCTTAGATAAAAAGAGCAGCCACGCGCTCGACGCACAAAGCGGCGCGAAAGAGTTAAGGCTCTTTCGCGCCGCTTTGTGCGTCGAGCGCATGTTTTTGGGTTCCCGGATGATTCCATCAGGCTTTTCAGGCGCACCACGGCTCCATCAGCCTTTTCGTGAGTTCTTCGGCGCGCGGGGCTGAAGCCCTGTGAAGCTCAGGTTGTGCAGCTATCGGGAAAACGTTCTTGAGCCGTTGGGAGAATGATCGGGGATTTCGGCTCTCTGAAGAGAGTGAGGCAGCTGGCCCTCAGCGTCTCTTGGCCGATTTCTTCCCGCTCTTCTTCGACGCGGCGCGGCCAGTGGCTTTGGCGGCACCGCCCCTGGAGCGCGAGAGGCTAACGGTGACTCGGCCCGTGTTGTCGCGGCGAAAGACTATGTAGTCGCCAGCGCGCGCCCCCAGTTCCCTGACGAGGGGGCTGGGGATTTTGCCTCGCAAGATTCCTGCATCGTTGGTTACTCTAGCCTGATATTCATTCGCTTCTCTTCTGGTCATAGTGGGTCTCCTATGTGGCTTAGGTGGGACAGCTCTAGTGCGCTCGTCTTGAACTTAGAGGGCGAGCGCGGGGTTAGACGTTTGAGGCTCCTTTCCTAGTATCCTTCAGTATGACGGCGCAGCCATTCATCAACTTCCTCTTCGGAAGGCTCGCGCCCCGACTCGTCGCGCAGGCGGCGTCGCACGTAATCGCGCTCCGTTGCGGCCGCATCGCTCAAAGAATCGTCCCCATCCCCGGCTTCGGGTGTTTCATCTATTGAAGAGAATGAGGATTGAAAGGCTTTTTCATCTACATTTCCAGGCACAGGTAATCGAGCCGGAGCATCTTCCGCTCGAACAAACTTCATCTCGAAACCCTCTGATATTGTCATAAGCACCCTTTAGGAATAGTTTTCAGTTTTCAGCCTAGAAGACAGATTTGCTTTTATCTGAAAACTAAAAACTGAAAACCTCTTTTGCGTGTATCTCGCCTGTTTCGGGCGAGCCTTCAAAGGTGAACCCTGTATCTTCCGCACGGAGCACCACGCGTCGGCGCTCGTCCCTGGCGTAGATGTTCACGTCTGTTATCAAAAACTCTTCGGGCATGGGCGTCATGCGCGCCAGCCGCCCGGCCTCTCCCCTGTGCAGGCTGTCTACGTCCTCCAGCAGCTCCACCTTCACATTCGGGTCAGCCTCCAGGTCTGCGATGACGACCGTCTGCGGCATGAGCGCCATCTCGCCGCTCGTGTAAACAGTCCAGATAAGCGCTATGTCAAGCAGCACGTAGGCGGCGTCATCCATGATGAAATAGCCCAGCGCGGTTGCGCCCAGTAGGTGCGCGATGACGTGCTCCTGATAGCGGCTTACGCCCGCCTGCGGCCATTGGTTCATCACTAAAGAGCTGGAGTCAGAATTCAGGACTCAGAACCCGACGTAAAAGCGTCTCATTCTGACTACTGAGTTCTGAACTCTGCGTTCTGCTTTTCAAAAGACAAAGCAGAGATCATATTTTTCGCCCGGCAGATCGATATAGAGCTTATGCTCGTCGGCATCAATTTTGATGATGTCCTGGCAGATGAGGACAAAGACTCGTTTGCAGCCGCGAAGGGCCGCCCCTTCTGCGAACTTCAGTGTCAGAGAGCTGCCGGTCGTCACATACTCTCCCGCGAGGGTTTCCGGGACAACGATGGTCAGCCCCTCGTCCGTCCTGACTTCGATGCGCCGCCCGTTGTTATTGAACTCCCCGTGCGATTCCGAGCGCGGCGAGAATTTAACCCCCCCGCGCGCCTGAAGCTTGACCTGCTCAGACCTTTCAAGCGGCAGCCCGAAAGCATCGAACATCTCGGAGAGCACGATGGTGAAATCGCCCTTGCCGTGTGCTTCATGAACTCTCTTTATTAATTCCAGGACGGGCGCTCTTAGTTCAGGGCGCGGAACGCATTCGACGAGCATCAAAGGCCCTCACTATCACCAATGAGATTACCGGGTAAGGCAACTTTCTGGCCCGCATACTACACTCCATGGACGACAAGAGCAAGGCAGAAGTCAGCAACGCAAAATGATCTATTAAAGAAAGAATCCGGGTCAAGTTATCTTCTCATTCATCATTCTGCACTCCGGCTTCTGCCCTGTCCTTCGTATCTCATGAGGCTTCCGGCGTAGAAGAGGGCGAGGGCGGCTGCGCACAGGCAGCCGAGGCCGCCCGTGACGACGGAGAGCTGCGCGCTTACGAGAGTGGCTACCGCGCCGGCTTCAAGCTCGCCCAGTTGCGGCCCTCCCATGAAGAAAATCATATTGACGCTCGTCATGCGCCCGCGCAGTGAGTTGGGCGTGACCAGTTGCCGTATAGTCTGCCTGAGAACCGTGCTGACGGTGTCGGCTGCGCCCGTCACGGCAAGCATCAGCAGCGAGAACCAGAAGACTCGTGAAAGGCCGAAGGCTACTGTAGCCGCGCCGTAAACCGCGACCGACGCTATGACAATTGTCCCCTGTCGTCGCATGTTGCCCAGACGCGCCATGACGAAGGCAGCGACGACGGCCCCGGCGGCAGGGGCAGCCGCCAGTATCCCGAAGCCGTGCGCTCCTACGCGCAGAATCTCAGCCGCGAAGATTGGCAAGAGCGCCGTGGCGGACGCGAAGAAAGTGGCTATGAAATCGAGCGTCATAGTCTGCACAATGATGGGCGTTCGCCAGACGAATCTCAGCCCCTCTTTAAGCGCATCCAGGCTTATGCTCGATTGCTGGCCGATGGCCTCGTCACCCTCCACACGGCCGCTCGCACGCATCATTAGAAGCGCGGCCACGACGGCCAGAAAAGAGAGGGCGTTTATGGCGTAGACAATCGCAGGGCTGTATGCGCCCAGGAGCCGCCCGGCCAGGGCGGGACCGCCAATCATGCTTAGCTGAAAGACTATGAGTCCCAGGCTGACCGCGTTAGGGAAATCGGCAGCCGGAACCAGCGTGGGCAGTAGAGCCTGCCGCGCCGGATTATCGAAGGCCACGGCCGCAGAGGAGATCGCCGTCAGGAGGTATAGCGGCCAGGTGCTCTTCAGGCCCGATTGAGTCACGACCGCCAGAAGCGCCGCGCTCAAGAGCATGGCGCTCTGCGTGATGAGCATCAGCCGTTTGCGGTTAACCGCGTCGGCCACCACGCCTCCTACCAGCGAGCAGACGATAATGGGCACGACGCGCACCAGCCCGACTATGCCGAGCGCCAGGGGCGATTTCGTAAGAATGTATACGTGCCAGTTGATCGCCACCAACTGCATCTGCGAGCCTGTGCCGGAAATCAACTGACCCAGCCAGAGAAGCCGAAAATCCCTGTGGCGAAGCGCGGCAAACGACGAGCGCTTCGGCTCTTCATGCGCCTCAGCATCTTTGACCGGAGCGGGTTCTGGAACCGACATGCAGATAATAGTTACAGCGTTAGTGAGTAAAAGCAACCGCTCGTATGTCTCCCTTTGAGAAGCCGGGAGAAGTAGCAGACATTCCTGCAACACAAATTATCGTGTGATCGCGCATAGGCTCAAATGCATGTTCCCGGGTTGTGGAAGTCGAGCTTAGCTAGTATTTATTAGCTACAGATCCCGTAACTGATGAATTAGCAAGTGACGGCTTATCTTTTCAAAGTACCCGGTCAGGAGATAAGAATTTTGTCAGAGGTTGAAGCCGATACCATAGACGCTGAAGATAAAGAGTTAATAGCAGCACCCGCATCCTTTTGGGCGACAATCAGGCAGGCCGTAAGCGGTTCGCAGGCTCAATACGATTACACTCAAGGCTCCATAGGCCGAGCCATCTTTCTGCTCTCCGTGCCGATGGTTCTGGAGATGATGATGGAGAGCCTCTTCGCCGTCGCAGACGTCTTCTACGTGGCGCACCTGGGCGCGGACGCGGTCGCCACCGTCGGACTGACGGAGTCACTCCTGACTCTGGTTTACACAGTCGCGATGGGGCTCAGTATAGGCGCTTCTGCGACGGTCGCCCGCCGAATCGGCGAGCGTGACAGACGCGGCGCGGCTCATGCAGCCACGCAGGCTATCTGTCTGGGGATTATCGTCGCCGCAGTCATTGGCATCCTTGGAGTGCTGCTCGCCCCTGGGCTTCTCAAGCTCCTTGGCGCATCTTCCGGCGTAATCGAGAACGGTACAACTTATACACGTGTCATGCTCGGCGGCAACGTCGTCATCATGATGCTGTTTCTCATCAACGCAGTCTTTCGCGGGGCGGGCGATGCGGCCATAGCCATGCGAGTGCTATGGCTGGCAAACATCATAAATATTATCCTCGCGCCTTGTCTGATTTTCGGCTTCGGCCCGCTTCCGCACTTGGGGTTGACCGGCGCGGCCATCGCCACAACCATAGGGCGAGGCATTGGCGCGCTCTACGCTTTGAGCAAGCTGCTGCGGCCGGGCGCGCGCGTCAGCCTCGCAGGCGAGCAATTGAGTCTGGATTTCCCACTGATGCTGCGTCTGCTGAAGCTCTCATCCGAAGGCGCTTTCCAGGTCTTCATAGGCATGGCCAGCTGGATTGGGTTGATTAGAATCGTCTCCAGTTTCGGC
>DASVVZ010000206.1:0-21929 GCA_036389875.1 Pyrinomonadaceae bacterium | reverse complement strand
GTGACGATCATTATCTCTTTAATCCCGGCGTTTATGAGTGTCTGGACGGGGTAATATACCATGGGCCGGTTGTAGACGGGCAAAAGATGCTTGTTCGTCACAGCCGTCAAAGGCATAAGCCGCATCCCCAACCCGCCGGCTAACACGACACCCTTCACTTCAAAAGAACCTCTGGCAGAATAGATAAGACTTGGGGCTGGCTAAACAGTTGTCCTAGTCAATGAATCTCTGGAACCACAATTCGAGCATCAGGAGCGTCCAGAGCTGGTGCGCGTAGTCGCGCTCGCCGCGCGTGTGAAGCTCGAACATACGTTTGACCTCCGCGGGCTTGAAGAGCCCGCGCCCGAGAGCCTTTTCTCCGAGCAGCGCGTCCCCGAGAAACTTTTTCATCCTGTCCCGGAACCAGTAGCCAATGGGGACGCCGAACCCCATCTTCGGGCGATTGAGATTCTCCACCGGCAAGAGCTTCTTCAGCACGTTCTTCAGAATGTACTTGGTGGTCAGGCCCCGCAGCTTCAGCTTCTCCGGCAGGCTCGCGGCAAACTCTATGACGTGATGATCCAGAAAGGGCGAACGCGCTTCGAGCGAGACGGCCATGCTGGCGATATCGACTTTGACCAGCAGGTCGTTCGGCAGGTAGGTCATAGTGTCGGTTAAGAGGCTGGCATCCACCACGCCCGCCCCGTTGGCCTGTTTGAACCACGGTGCGAGCCAGCTCGCAGGGTCATGGCCTTCGACGCCGCGACGAAATTCTTCCGTATAAAGCTCGTCCTTCGCAGCCCTGTCCAGCACGCTGACCCAGCGTAGATAACGCTCAACGGGCGGAAGCGAGGCGGCGTGCAGGAAGCGCTTGACGCTCCTGATGCGGCTCTTGCGAAGCTCTGATGAAGGGATCAGGCCGACGGCCCTTCGGATGACGCCTTCGCGCAGGATGCCCGGCAATCCCCTGTAACGCTCGGCCAGCCGCATCGCCGCGTAGCGCTCGTAGCCCGCGAAGCATTCGTCGCCGCCGTCGCCGTTCAGGGCCACGGTCACGTGCTTTCTGGTCTCGCGCGAAACGTAATAGGTAGGGATCGCGGAGGAATCCGCATACGGCTCGCCGTAGTGCTCGACGAGCGTCGGCAGGACTTCCATCGCGTCGGGCCGCACTATGAATTCGTGATGCTCGGCCCCCACGTGCTCGGCCACGCGGCGCGCGTGATGAAGCTCGCTGAAATCCTGCTCGTCAAAGCCTATGGAGAAGGTCTTGACGGGCGTGCTCGACAGCTCGCTCATCAAAGCCACCACGGCGCTTGAGTCAATGCCGCCGGAGAGGAACGCGCCGAGCGGGACTTCCGACATCAGTCGCACGCGCACGGCATCCCTGAGCACCTCCATGGCGCGCTCGCCCGCCTCCTCCTCGCTCATCTCGACTTTTCTGGAGAAGTCCGGCTGCCAGTATCGCTCTATCTTCATCTCGCCGTGTCGGCGCCAGAGCAGCGAGTGGCCCGGCTCCAGCTTGCGAATCATGCGGTAGGCTGTCAGCGGAGCCGGCACGCACATGAAGGAGAGGTAGTAATGAAGTGCGCCCGTGTCAACCTCGCGGCTAATCTTCGGGTGCCGTAGCAGCGCGCTGAATTCCGAGCCGAAGACAAAGTCGCCGCCCACCTCTGCATAAAGGAGCGGCTTTTTCCCCACGCGGTCGCGCGCCAGAAACAGCTCTTCGCGTCGCTCGTCCCAGATGGCGAAGGCGAACATCCCGCGCAGGTGCTGCGGGCAGTCCGCGCCATAGGCTTCGTAGGCGTGGACGATGGCTTCGGTGTCGCTGTCGGTGTAAAAGCTGTGGCCCAGCTTCTCTAATTTTTCGCGCAGCTCAAGGTAGTTGTAGATTTCGCCGTTGAAGACTATCCAGAGCGAACGGTCTTCGTTGTGCATGGGCTGCTGGCCGCCCTTGAGGTCTATGATGGCCAGGCGGCGCATGGCCAGTCCAGCGCCGTCTTTCATGTAGAAGCCGTCTTCGTCAGGCCCGCGATGGCGTATGGCCTCGCACATGCTTGAAAGCAGCGCGTCGTCTACTGGCTCCCTGTCGCGGCGAACTATTCCGGTGATTCCACACATTTCGATTCCTGTAGGACTCGGGGCAGGGCGGGCGGCTTACTGCGCCTCCGGCTGCTTATCCTCGCTCTTCTCTCCCTCTTCTATCTTCAAAGGCTCGTGAAGTGGAGCGCTGTGCGGCTCTTCCCTCCACCTGCCGGGCACGGCGCGCGATTGACGCAGCGCCGTAACTTTGGCCAGCTGCTCTGCTTCCTTTGCCCTGACCCGGCGCTTCTTCTCTTCCCTAACCTCCTGCATGAGCGTGAAGCCGACCGAGGCGAAGATGAAGTAGAAGACGAGCAGTTGCGAGCGCTGGCGGTAGGCCGTGCCCACGTTGCCCTGAAAGATTGAGTAAGAGAGGGTGAGCATCATGCTGAACATCAGAATCGGCAGCGCCTGCCGCAACCGGAATTTGAGCGTAAACCACAAGCCCAGCACGAGGAACGGAACGGAGGCCCACCACATCAGCATCTCCGGCAGCGTCAGGCTCTGTCGCAGGTTCGCCAGCTGCCACGGGAACGGCGCGAACAACAGGTAGGTCATGCCCATCGGAATCGCGCTCAGAGCGCCCGACGTGGTCGAAACGTCAACGTCTTTACCGAAGGAGGATGAGGCCGTTTGCACCTGGTCGAGGCGGCCGGTCTGAACCTTATCCAGGTTGCCGAAGGCCTCGAACTGCTGTGTGGCCGTGCGCAGCACGCCGAAGTAGGTCAGAAAGAGTCCGATGATGATGGCGGTGGCCAACTGCCGGATCATGCTGTTGGCCGTCAGCGTCCTCATGCCTATAACGAGGCTTCCGCCGATGGCCGCCACCACCATGTAGAAGATATAGAAGCGCAGGCTGAGCAGGCCGAGCAGGGTAAAGCCCAGCAGCACCACGCTCTTCAAGGTGAACTGCTCCCCGAGCTTCAAAGTGAGCAGCATCACTATGCTCAACAGAAAGACTATCAGCCCGTCTTTCAACCCCTGAGACGACCACAGAATCAGCGACGGGTAGAAGGCCGTGATTAAAGCCGTCAGCCGCGCCACCTTGATGTTCTGGAAAATGCGAAGGGCGCAGAAGAAGATGGCGGGGGCCGTGGCGGCTCCAGCCACGGCGCTGATAAATTGAATGGCGAGCGGATTACGGCCTATCACGGCGTAGACGCCTGCCACCAGATAAAGCATTCCCCAGCCGCCGCCCACGTAGTACTTCTCCACGTAATCTTTTAAGTGCGTGTCTATGCCCTGCCAGAGGTGCAGGGTCAACCAGCCGAACTGGTCGTAGGTGACGGCATCGCCGCCGAAGAAGGCTTGCAGGTTAGCCACGTAAATCAGCGTGCCGACTATAATCCTGATTAAAAAGGCCGCGCAGAAGAGGCGCAGCAGAAAGTTGCCGTGCGGGCGCTGCCTTGTGACTACAATCGCAGCCGGGACGGCAAAGAGCAGTCCAATGATGACTGCCGTGGGGCCGTCCTGCACCAGCAGGACTATGCCCATGCAGACAACCAGCAGGCCGAGAATAAGGAGGCTGTTCATATCAATAATTAAAGCGCAGGGCGAGATGAGCCGGGAATCGATCGGGCGGAAGTACCCTGGAACACTCCTTCGATAAAATCAATCTGCCGGGAGAGACTGAACTGCTCTTCGGCCGTGCGGCGCGCGGCCCTTCCCATCTCCAGCCGCAGCTCCGGGTTCTCCAACAGCATCTTGAGCCTAGCGTACCACTCCTCATCCGAATCCGCTAGAAAGCCGTTCTCGCCGTCCCGGATTATCTCCTTGTTCGAGCCCGTGGGCGTGGCAACCACCGGCAGCCCGAGGCTCATGTACTGAATCAGCTTGAAGAAGAACTTCCAGGGGCTCCAGACGCTCTCCTTCACCGGCACAATCCCGATCTGGCATTCCTGTAGCCGGGGCACCTCGATGTCGTAAGTCCAGGGAATGAACTCCACCTCCACGCCGGGCAGGGTCATCGGCTCGTCGGCTATCACACGAAGTATTGTCCCGTGCGACTCCCTGAGCCGTCTGAGCGGCTCCGTGACCAGTTCTATGTTCGGCTGGTTCGTGAAGGTGCCGACCCAGCCGATGCGCGGCGGCGACAACTCCTTCGGCGCGGGGCTGTACCTGTTTGTGTCTACCGCCATGGGGACTATGGAGACATGCTTAGCATAGCGTTCGGCGTATTTGCCTATAGCCTGATTGACGGCCAGCACGTGGTCGCTCATCTCAAGCAGCGTGTTGACCTTCGAGAAGAACTTGAGCATATTCAGCCGGCCGTTGCTGGGGCTGACGTAGGGGATAAAGAGCGGCTCGTCTATATCGTAAATGATGGGGGCTTTCCAGCGCCTTGTGAGGCGCTCAATCCACGCTGGCCCGATGAGCGCGGCTTCCCTGTAGATGTAAATCATGTCGGGCCGTGAGCCTCTCAGGACGCGGCTCAGCTGCTCAAAGTAGCAGCGCAGCATCTCTCGCCCCTTATGAAGGGTCTGTCCCTGTTGATAGAGCCTGCCGGTCAAAGCAGGACTGGCGAAGGGATAATACTCGACCTCTATGCCACGCCCTGTGAGATGCCTGGCCCAGAGTTCTATTCTGAACCTCTGCCCGGCACAGAAGCCCGTGTGATAAGGAACAATTGCAGCAACTTTCATGTCAGACTAAGAATACGGCAGCGCACACTCTTTTTCCTGCCGTACCCGGCGACTTTACCCCACGGCGGAAGGTGTTGAGAATTTGTCGTCCTTCGAGAAGAACAATTCTATTAGCGAACAGCCCCCGCCGACAAGCTCGGACGAGAGAGGACGCGCCTAATTCATCACGAGCGCAGGCTCCTCCACCAGTGAATCGTCTCGGCCAGCCCGTCCGGCAGGCTATAGGCGGGCGTCCATCCGACTTCGGTTTTTAGCCGGGCATTGTCGCCTACTAAAAGCGGCGGCTCGCCCTCGGGGGCGGGCAGCGCTCCCAGCCTGACCAGCTCGCGCCCCTCCAGTTGGTCTGCGATTCTGTAGACAATCTCTCTGACCTCTACGGGCTGGCCGGAAGAGATGTTGACCGCGCCGGTCGCCTCGCTCGCCAGAAGCGAGACGAAGGCGGAGGCCACGTCGCGCACGTAAAGGTAGTCGCGCAGTTGAGTCCCTTCTGTGCAGGCCACTGCCTCGCGGCGCAGCAGCCCGCCTATGACGTGCGGGACAAGCCGCGCGGGATGCTCGTGCGGCCCGTAAAGGAAGAAGATTCGCCCCCACGCCGCGCTCAGGCTCAGGCGTTCGGCCGCGGCCTCCAGCATCCCGTGAAGCGCCTGCTTGCAGACTCCGTAGAGCGTCCGTGGCAGCAGCGGAGTCAGGTGCTCGGAGCAGAAGCCGTATCTCCAATCGTACTCGGCGCAGGTTCCCGCAACGACCACACGACGCCCGCCAAAGAGCGCAAACTGCTGCAAGAGCCCGAGGCTCGCCTGAACCCATGCGAGATTTTCAACCGCCGTCCAGTACTTGCCCGGCTCGGCGTACCACGCAAGGTGCAGCAGGTGCGTGGGCCGCACACGCTTCAAAAGCTCTGAGACCTGCGCCGCCTCCAGCAGGTCTGCGCGGTGCCAGCTCGCTCCAGATTCCAATCCTTCCGGCGCGGCGCCGCTCCTTGCGACGGCATGAACCTCAAACCCGCGCGCCGTAAGCAGCGGCAGACAGTGCCTGCCTACGAAGCCGCCTGCGCCTGTCACTAAAACTCTCTTCATCCTGCGAAGTCCGGGAAGCTCAGGTCGCGCTCCGACATCACGCGCTCATCCATGGGCCAGCGAAAGTCGAAGGCGGGGTCGTTCCAGCGAACGCCTCGCGCATACTCCGGCCGGTAGGATTCCGAAATCTGATAGAGGACTTCCGTCTCGTCTTCCAGCGTCTGGAACCCGTGTGCGAATCCTTCCGGCACGTAGAGCATCAGCAGGTTCGAGGCCGTCAACTCCACGGCGAACCATTTCCTGAAGCTCACTGAGCCGGGCCTGAGGTCGACTATCAGGTCGTAGAGCGCGCCGCGAGCGCACCTGACCAGCTTCGCCTCCTCATAAGGCTCCGCCTGATAATGAAGCCCGCGAAGGGTTCCGCGACTGACGTTGAAAGAGGTGCTGCACTGCTCAAGACGCGCGTTCAGGCCGCGCGCCTCGAACTCCGCGCGGCACCAGGTGCGCGCAAAGTAACCGCGCTCGTCCCTGTGCGGCTCCATCTCTATGACGTAAGCCCCCCTCAAAGGGGTCTCTATGAACTTCAAGCCATGACCTCAACCTGCGGGATGGGCACAACGAAGCGAGCGCCCCACTCGCGGACGTAGCTGCCTTGCGCCATTATCTCTTCGCGCAGGTTCCACGGCAGTATCAGCACGTAATCCGGCCGCGTCTCTCTCAATTTGTCAGGGTGATGAATGGGGATTCTGGTTCCGGGCAGGAAGCGCCCCTGCTTGTGCGGGCTGGCGTCAACGGCGTAGTCCAGAAAGTCCGTGCGTATGCCGCAATAATTCAGAAGCGTGTTGCCCTTGGCGGGCGCGCCGTATGCCGCTATGCGCTTGCCCTCTCGCCGCGCCTCTATGAGAAAGGTGAGGAGCGAGCGCTTCGTCTCTTCAACCTGAGCCGAGAATCCCAGGTAGGCTTCCAGCCTGCGCGTGCCTGCGGACAACTCGCGTTCCTTCAGCTCCTGAACTCGCGCGGTAACGGCCTTGCCTTCATCCTCCGGGTGGCGCGCGTAGATGCGCAGCGAGCCTCCGTGCGTCTCCAGCTCTTCGACATCGAAAAGCGTCAGGCCGTGGCGCGCAAAGACCTCCTCGACCGTCAGGAACGAGAAGTAGGAGAAGTGCTCGTGATAGATGGTGTCGAACTGGTTGTCCTGCATGAGCCTGAGCAGGTGCGGGAATTCCATGGTGATCACGCCTTGCGGCTTGAGCAGAATCTTCAACCCTTCTACGAAATCGTTGAGCGCGGGCACGTGCGCCAGCACGTTGTTGCCGAGCAGCAGATCTGCCTGCCCGCCTTCCGCCGCGAGCCTGGTGGCCAACCGGCTTCCGAAGAACTCCGTGAGGGTCGGCACGCCCTTCTCTTCCGCTACCTGCGCCACGTTTGCGGCCGGCTCGACGCCGAGCGAGGGCACGCCGCGCGCGACAAAGTATTGCAGTAGGTATCCGTCGTTGCTCGCTATCTCAATCACGCGGCTTCGCTCGCCCAGCTCAAAGCGCTCTATCATCTGCTCCGTGTAGGCTCTGGCGTGCCGCAGCCACGATTCCGAATAGGACGAGAAGTAGGCGTAGTCCTGAAAGATGTTCTCCGGGCTTTCAAACTCTTCCAGCTGCACCAGGAAGCAGCGATGACAGACGTATGCGTGAAGCGGATAGAAAGGCTCCATGCGGCTCAACTGCTCTGCCGAGAGATAGGAGTTGGAGAGCGGCGAGACTCCCAGGTCAACGAAGGTGTGCTTCAGTGGTGTGCCGCAGAAACGGCAGCCGGTTTGATTCATAGCCCTTCCCCTTCCGCCACAGAATTCTGAAAGGCCCGAATCTGTTCAAGCGAGAAGCCTTGCATCTGCTCGCCGCTCTGATAAGCCCTGTACCAGCTGACGGTCTCACGGAGCGTCCGCTCCAGATTCCAGCGCGGCTGCCAGCGAAGATGAGAGCGCGCCTTGGAGCAATCGAGCTTCAGGTAGTTCGCCTCGTGCGGATGAACGTTTCCATCCAGCACCCACTCCGCCTTGCCGTCTCCTAAAGCCCATAGCTCGGAGAGGCGGCCCACGACGTGCTCTACCGTTTGCGCGTCCTCTTCACTCGGCCCGAAGTTCCAGCCTTCGGCGTAAGCAGCGCCCTCTTCATAAAGCTTTTCGCAAAGCAGCAGGTAGCCGCTGAGCGGATCGAGGACATGCTGCCACGGGCGTACAGCGCGCGGGTTGCGTATGGCCACCTCCCGGCCTTCCACCCAGCTCTTGATGATGTCCGGCACGAGCCGGTCTTCGGCCCAGTCGCCGCCTCCGAGCACGTTGCCCGCGCGAGCCGACGCGACCGCAGTAGCGGCCCGATTTGCTCCCGTCTTCGATTGAAAGAAGGAGCTTCGCATGGCCGAAGTGACAAGCTCCGCGCAGCCCTTGCTGCTCGAATAAGGGTCGTGGCCGCCCATGGGCTCCGTCTCCCTGTAGCCCCACACCCATTCGCGATTTTCGTAGCACTTGTCGCTCGTGACTACGAGCACCGCTTTGACAAAGTCTGAGGCGGAGCGACGCACGGCCTCAAGCAGGTTGACCGTGCCCATCACGTTCGTCCCGTATGTCTCTACGGGGTCGGAGTAGGAGCGGCGCACCAGCGACTGCGCAGCCATGTGTATGACGATTTCAGGTCTGTGCCGCGCAATCGCCCGGCTGAGACTGTCGAAGTCCCGCACGTCACCATTTATGGACTCCACAGATTCACTTATGCGCGCCAGTTGAAAGAGGCTCGGAGTTGTCGGAGGCTCAAGCGCGTAGCCCGCAACCCGCGCGCCCATCTCCGCCAGCCAGAGCGAGAGCCAGCTTCCTTTAAAGCCGGTGTGGCCCGTCACGAGGACTCTTTTATCTCTCCAGAATTCGGGTCTCATTCCCAGACCTTCCAGGGCGCTTTGGCCGAAGCCCACAGCTCTTCCAGTTGAAGCCTATCGCGCAGCGTGTCCATAGGCTGCCAGAAGCCCTTATGAAAAAAGGTGGAAAGCTCGCGGTCGCCCGCCAGCTTCTCCATGGGCTCCTGCTCCCAGACCGTCTGGTCGCCGTCTATGTAATCTATGACCTTCGGCGAAAGAACGAAGAAGCCGCCGTTAATCCAGCCGTCGCCCGCAGGCTTTTCACGAAAGCTCATCACCTTGCTGCCATCTACAACGAGCGCGCCGAAGCGGCCGGGCGGCTGAACGGCGGTCACGGTCGCAAGCGTCTTCTGCTCTTTGTGGAACTCTAAGAGCGCGGCTATGTTTATGTCGGCCAGGCCGTCGCCGTAAGTGAAGCAGAAGTCGGAATCGTCCAGATAATTCCGCACGCGCCTGAGGCGGCCGCCCGTCATCGTCTCCGACCCCGTGTCAACGAGCGTGACGCGCCACGGCTCTGCGTAATTCTGATGCACACGCATCTCGTTGCGCTCTATGTCGAAGGTGATGTCGGACATGTGCAGGAAGTAGTTGGCGAAGTATTCCTTGATGATGTAGCCCTTGTAGCCGCAGCAGATGATGAAATCATGTATGCCGTGGGCCGAATAGGTCTTCATGATGTGCCAGAGAATGGGCTTGCCGCCAATCTCCACCATGGGCTTGGGCTTCGTACTGGTCTCTTCACTGAGGCGGCTTCCCATCCCGCCCGCCAGGATAACGGCTTTCATGCTCATCTCTCTAACTTCTGCGCGCTCTGTTCTTCAAAATCATCCGGAAGGTCGGGCCGCGTCTTTTGCTCGACGAGGAACCGGTCGTCCTCGCTCAGGGGCTTTACAGGCTTTGCGGGCACGCCCGCTATCAGATAATACTCGCCGGTCAACTGGCTGGTGACGACCGCGCCTATCCCCACGATGCAGCGCGAAGGAATCTTGCTCCCGGGCGCAACCCTTATCTCCGAGCCGATGTAGGTGAAAGAGCCAATCTCTATGGGCCGCGTCCTCTGCCGGTTGTGCGTCCAGAGCGAAGAGTTGCGCCCGCCGAGGATGGTACGGCGCCCTATCTCGACGCGGTCTGTGAAATCTATCTTGTGGCCCGTGGTGACGATGCTCGCGTCGCCCAGCAGAAACTTCGGGTCAAGCTTGTTGACGGCGATGGGCTCCGGGATGGAGTTAATCTCGTTGAGACGAATTATCTCGGAGTAGCGGCCGAGCCTGACCTCTTCGCCGCCGCGTATGATGTTGAGATGCCCTATGCGCGCGTGGTCTCCTATCGTCAGCTTCTCCACCCCTATGACAACGTTCAGGTGGCCTATGCGCACATCGTCTTCAATCGTGCACGAGAGCGCGTCGATGATACTAAACCCTATGGAGACGCGCTTGCCAATGCTATAACCGAAGAAGAGGCGATAGCAAATACGCTTGAGGAACGACGGTAATACCGCTATCCCGGCCAGCACGAGCAGCCGGAATTTACCTGTTCGATGCATTGTCGCTCGCTATCAACGCCATAGAGATTAAAAAGCAAGAATCATCCGAAGAACCCTCGATCACCCTTCCAGTATAGGGGAGAGCGACGACGGCCTTCAAATTAGGAATCAAACAAAGCGTCCCTTTCAACTTTGCATTCTGACGCGCTCGTACACGCTTCTATAGCGTGCGCCGCCAACCCCTACCAAATCAAAATTACGGTGCGCGGCCTCGGCGCAGCGCTCTTTTATATCCGGTTCTGCGGCGAGACGGAGCGCGCGGAGCGCGGCCTCTCTGTAAGCGTCCGGCTCAAGCGTCTCGACGACAACGCCGACGCGCTCCGTCTCAAGCATCTCGTCCATGTCGCCTACGCCGGCGTTGCAGACAACGACCAGCCCGGCCGCCAGGTATTCCGCGATCTTGGTGGGCGAGGCCGCAATCTGCGAGAAGGCCGGCTTGCGAAAAGATAAACCTAGGCGCGCGCGGCGCAGGTGATGCGGCACTTGTGCCGGTGCGGCCACGCCTATATGAAAATCGTCGGGCTTCAGGCCGACCCTCTCAAGTCTCGCCGCAGCCTCCTTTGGCTCCGAAGCCGTCATGATGTGAAAGAAGGCGTCGGCGCGCTCGGCCCGTATGGCCAGGAAGAAACGCCCCATCTCTTCCAGCAGGTAAAGACCCGTCACGCTTCCCGCGTAGGTGATGACGAAGCGCTCTTCGCTCACCGGCTCAGGCTGAAGCGCACGCCCGTTTTGTGCGAAGCGGGAAAAGTCCACGCAGCACGGAATCACCTCGATCTCGTCCGCGTCAGCAAGCTTCTGCTCGACCAGCCAGTCCCGCATGCGGCGCGTCAGCACTACGAGTTGATCCGCCCTCCGTATGCCGGCCTTCTCCAGCCGCTTCACCATGCGAAACGGCAGCGAGCCTTCGTCCCAGACCCGAGCGTCCGCGTACTCTTCCGCGACCAGCCCGCGTATGTCGAAGATTAAACGGCAGCGCGTGACTTTGTGCGCCAGCAGAGCCATCGCCATGGCTATGTGCGCGCGCGCGTGCAGCACATCGATCTTGTGACGCTGGATCAGCCGCACGGCCGTCCAGGCTCCGGCCAGCACGTCGTAGGCGGTCGCTGGCATGGAGGGCCGCTTGTGATACGGCAGGCAGAGCCAGGCTATCCCCTGCTCCATTAACCTTGCACGCTCGGCCTCAAGCTCGCGCTCGCTCCAGCGCTCCTTCAGCCCGGGCTCGAATGTCAGCAGGTAGACCACAACTCCCGCGCCCGCAAGCTCGCGCAGGTAGGGCAAAACCTGCGTCTGAACCAGGGGCTCGCGCAGACCGAAATAGCAGAGGTATAGCGTGCGAATTCCCATTCGATGCGAATTCAAAATCAGAGTTACTCGCTCTTATCCCGAGCGGATTTACGACCGACCAGATTGAGACCGGGATTGCTCAGGCGTTTAAGCTCCGCTATGCCCGAGCCTGAGAGAGCGTGTTCGGCTTCCTGTAGAGTCTGTGGCTGATCGTACTGCGGCGCGAGCATATCAAAAGTGTCCAGGATAGCCCAGTGATAGCGCTGCCTCCATGAAAGAGACGGCTCGTCAACGTAGTTCGCGACCGGGATGGCGAACTTGAAGAACTTCCCCAGCTTCGGGATGCGAAAGGTGACTTCCGTGATGGGGAACACGACGGGCATCACGGCCTTTATGAGACCGAGCAGCAGCCTGTCGTTGAGCCTCTTCGTGACGGGCCTTATCAGGTACTTGCTGTAGAGCAGCGTCCAGCGCCTTCTCTCGTAAATCGTGACGGCAATCTCTCCTTCGCGCTTGAGGACGCGCGGCAAAGCCTGCATGGCCTTCTGCGGATCCGGAGTGTGTTGCAGAACCCCTATGCAGTAGCAGCCGTCGAAGGCGCCCGTGCGAAAAGGCAGCTCGAAGATGCTTGCCTGAACGAAATGTACGTTCTTTCGCCCGGCCAGGGTCTTCTGAGCGGCCTCTATGGCGCTGCTGATGTCGAGGCCGACGACTTCACACTCCGCCTTCGAGATAACGTCAAGGAAACGGCCAGCCCCGCAGCCCGCGTCCAGAATCCACTTGCCCTTAAGAGATTCCCTCGACCAGCCCGTCTCGGCATACAGGCGCTCTTCGGAAAGCGAGGTGCCGTTGATGGAATCAATCTGCTCGGACTTGAAGAGATTCCACTGATAGCCGAAGGACGAGGCGTAGTTGTCCTTGGGGACGAACCGCGGAATGCCAAGCTCAACCGGATAGACCTCGCGGCAGCCCGTACAGGTGAGGCTGCCTTCCAGAACTTCTCCGTCGTCGCCGGCCTTCTCCGTCGCGCACACAAGCTCGCCTTCGCATTTAGGGCAGGCCAGAACTTCCAACAATTTCATCTGCATAATCTATAGTCTCTTGTGTCGGGGCTTTCGGAGAACAGTGCTCATCAGAGGCTATTTAATGAGCCGGGAGAGATATTGTTCCAGAACCCGCGTCTGCTCTTCTCTTGAAAATTCGGTCACCTCACGCTCGCCCGAAAAGGTTATTCGCCCGGTCTCACGCTTGCGCTTTATCCATCCCCTCAGGTGGTCCAGGATTTGATTGACATCGTTACTGACTACTCCCAGCCCACGGCTTTGAATTAATTCCGCCGCCACGTCGCCGGGATTTCCCACGGCCAGTATGGGACGGCGCGCTCCTATGTACTCGAAAAGTTTTCCAGTATATACGCCTTTGTGCTCGGGGTCATTCCAGAGCAGCAGCAGAAGCACGTCGGCCTCCGTCTGCATCTGAAGCGACTGCCTGTAAGGGACAGGGTCGTTGACCTGAACGACCGCTTCGACGCCGTAAACGGCAACCAACTCTCTCACCTTCTGTAGGAACGAGCCGTAGAAGGCTACCTCCACGGCCTTCATCTCCGCCCCCAACTCCTTCAATGCCGCGAAGAGCGGCGAGGGATCCTGCCTGCCTTCGTAGACTACGCCCGTGTATAGAATCCTGAACGGGCTACTCTCAGAAGACGCGCGCTCCTCCTCCTTGCGTGCAGGATAGTCGGAAGGGTCGAAGCCGTTCATAACTATCACGGGCTCTCTGCCGTATTTCGTCCTGAGCGTTTCGGCCAGCGGCTCGGAGACGGTGACGAGTCCGGCTGCCGAGTTGAGCACGCTCTGCTCCAGCCTTCTCTCTATAGTCTCGCGCAGGCGCGGCTGGTCGTAATACTGGTGGTCAACCCAGAGGTCTCTTAAATCCGCCACCCACGGCACGCGGTATCTTTTAGCCAGGTGGCGCGCCACCAGCAGCGTGGAGGGAGGCGGCGAGCTGGCTAAAATAATGTCGGGCCGCCAGTCCTTCAGGAAGCGGCGCGCGCTTCTGACAGCGTAAGGGAACCAGCCTATGTTCGCGTCCGGGAAATAGACGAAGGTTCTGAGCGCGAACCTGACCCCGCTCTTCAAAGCCTGTCCGAGGCCCTTGCGTGCGGCAACAGGCTTCTCAGCATTCTTCGCCGCAGGCGCATCTTTCGAGACGACTTCGACGGGCTTGCGTATATTGAGCCAGCGCGTGTATTCGACTCTCTCTTCCGGAATCTCCAGCGGCAGAGTTCGCGGGAAGGGTTGCTCGCGGGCGGCGATCACGCGCACGTCGTGACCGGCCCCGAGCAGGTACTTGGCCGTCTTGCCGACACGCACGCCGCCGATGCTGTTAAAGGGCGGGAAAGCATAAGAGACTATCAAAATCCGCATGCTGTGGAGACTTTAGAACTCTACCTCGAACCTATCTGTCCAGCGAATCAGGTTCAGCCAGCGCCAGACCCTGAAGTCAAATTGACGGCGCCCCTCAAGAATCTCGGCCCACTCCTGTTTGACGTGTTGAAGATTAAGCGCGGGAATCCTGCGCGCGGCGTCGCTCGCGAAAACCTCTCCGACCCAGGGCTTGAGCGCTCCCAGCCATGAGCGTTCAGGAGTGGCGAAGCCTATCTTGTCCTTGCGCTCCAGAATGCCGGCCGGGACAAGCCCGCGCATGGCACGCCGGAAAATAGATTTTGAAGTTCCGTCCGGCGCAATCAAATACTCTTCCGGCATGGAGAAGACGAACTCCACGAGCGCCGAAGTCAGAAACGGAACCCGGCTCTCCACCGAATGCGCCATTGAATTCCTATCCTCGTAGCGCAGAAGCATGGGCAGGCTGCTCCTGACCAGCGTCTCGTGCAGCTCGCTTTGCAGCATCTCTCTGCCGTGGCCGTTCGAGGGCGCGGGGGGCTCTACGTTCCGCTCTTCAAACCAGCTACGATTAAGCCACGCCTGCGACGAGCCGTTCCAGAGCGCGGAGCGAGCCATCCTTCGCGCGGCCGGCAGGAATTTCCCGTGGCTCGTGTAGGGCGAAAGCAGCAGCCCGCCCGTGGCCCTCAAAAGCATGCTGCGCTGCATTGAGGGTAGCCCGGATGCGTTGCGGAAAAAGCTCCTTGCCGCGCCCCATCTTCGCTGGCGCAGCAGCGAGCCCAGCCGCGCGGCAAGATAGGTGCGGTAGCCGGCGAGCATCTCGTCCGCGCCCTGTCCGTCGAGCATCACCTTGATGCCGTTCTGGTGCGCCAGGCGAAAGACGCGGTACTGCGCATAGATGCTGGTGCTCCCGAAGGGCTCGTCCTGCGTGGCAATCAGGCTGTCCAGTTCAGCCGCAAGCTCGGAGGAAGTCGGCTCTACTTTATAACGGCGAGCCTGCGCGGCTTCGGCGGCCATGTCGGCCCAGCGCTCTTCGTTGATGGCCGAATCGTCCGCAATGTAGCTGAAGGTGTAAAGCTCAAGCTCGGGCTCCACCTCTCTCATCCCCAGCACTATGGAGGAAGAATCTATCCCGCCCGAGAGCGCCGCCCCGACCTGCACGTCGCTCCTTAAGTGCAGGCGCACGCTCTCAAGAAAGAGCCGCCGCAGCTCTTCGGCAGCCTCTTCGAACGAGAGATCTTGCCGTCTGAGCTTTAAATCAACGCGCCAGTAGCGCACGGGCTCGGGACTGTCCGCCTTGTCCAGCGGAACTATCAGATAGTGAGCCGCGGGAACCTGCCGCACGCCCTCAAAGAGCGTCTCGTCCGTGTGGTCGGTGAGGCCCGTGAGAAGGTATTCGTAGAGCCTGCGGGGATTGACGCGCGCCTGCGCGGAGCTGGCCGCCGCGATCGCCTTAATCTCCGAGGCGAAGATGAATCGCTCTGAGTCCCTAAGGTAATAGAGCGGCTTGATGCCGAAGCGGTCGCGCGCCAGAAAGAGCTGTCGCTTTCGCGCATCGTAAATGGCCAGGCCCCACATGCCATTGAAATGCTGTAGGCACTCGACGCCCCAGTGCAGGTAGGCGGCCAGTATGACTTCCGTGTCAGTCCCCGTCCTGAAGACGAAGCCGTGACGTGAAAGCTCTTCGCGCAGCTCTATGTAGTTGTAGATCTCCCCGTTGTAGACAATCCAGCACGAGCCGTCCGCGCTCGCCATCGGCTGATGGCCAGAGGGTGAGAGATCCAGTATGGAGAGACGCCGGAAGCCGAAGGCTAAATCGAAGGAGCCTCCCGCGAAGCCTTCCAGAGCGGGCATGTCCAGATGCGCAGAGGTGTCGGCGCCGCCGCACAAGCGCTGCTCGCCCTTTCGCGTGTCTACGAGCAGGTAGCCTTCGTCGTCAGGCCCGCGATGGCTGAGCGCCCGGGTCGCGCGCTTTAAGGCAGAGAGGTCTACGGACGCGCGCTCAGTGCTTTGAATGCCGAATATCCCGCACATGCTGAAACCGTTTAAGAAGAGGCCAGGGCGAGCACGCTTAGACGGGAAGCCCCGGCACCTGCTCCTTGTGCTTCCTTACGCACGCGTCAATCAGATCCAGGCTCCGCTCGGTCCACCCGACCGTCTGCTCAAGCCCCTCCTGCAAGCCAGTCTTTGCCTCAAAACCCAGCTCGCGGCTGGCCTTCTCCGTGCTGCCGTAGCGCTTGCCGGAATTGTCCCAGTTGCGCTTGGGCAGAAACTCTATCGGCGTCGGATTGCCCGTCAGCTCGTTTATTTTCGTCGCCAGCTCAAGGATTGAAGTCTCGACGCCGTTCGCAAGGTTATAGACCTCGCCCGCGCCCCCGCGCGTCGCGCACAGCATGAGCCCCCGCACGATGTCGTCAACGTATATGAAGTCGCGCGTCGCTACGCCCTCGTTCTCGACCGTCAGGGGCATGCGTTTAATAGCGCGGTAGACGAAGGTGGGCGTGACGTTGCGCCAGACGGTCGCGGGCGTGCCTCGCCAGCGTCCCGCGCCAAGGATTTCACCCGGCCCGTACACGTTCTGGAAGCGCGCCTTCACCACGGGCAGCCCGTACTGCTTGTAATAGTAGTTGAAGTACAGCTCGCCTATGATTTTGGAGATTTGATAGGGGCTGTCCAGATAGAGCGAGACGGGCGAGTCTTCCGTCGTAGCCTGCGCCTCATCGAAAGTCTTCTCGGCCACGGTGCAGCCGGCCGAAGAGTAGACCACCCTTTTTATCTTCCTGAAATCCTTGATCCGCTCACAGAGCTTGAGCGTCGTCAGAGTGTTGTTCTCGTGGTCGGCCAGCGGGTCGTGTATAGAGCTCTGGTTGCCGTGATAGGTGGCAAGGTGAAAGACGTAATCGAAATCCTCCGCCAGTTCCGACAGCACAGGGTCGTCCGTGATGGAGCCTTCTATGAAAGTCACGGCCGGGTCTACGGGGACGTTGGCGCGTTCGGCCGAAAGAAGATTGTCAACCACCACGACTGAAGAGGGCGAGGATGAAAGCAACGCTTTCACCAGATTGCTGCCAACGAAGCCGGCACCGCCCACGACCAGAATCTTTTGTCCGTTGAATTCCTTCAATGCTCGATAAACTCCGTAAGATAAGATTAACCGCCAATCACACGCGGGCGGCACGAAGGCTCTCTTTCATCTTCGTGCCGCGCGCGTGTGATTCGTGGTTCCGGTCTCGTTTTCTTCCGACAGCCACCTGTTTATGCCGCGCGCTAAGACTTTGAAGCTTCAGCGTGCTTCAGGTGCGTAAAGGTTTCCGTGATGCCGTAGTCGTCGTAGTATTTAATCGCGGCCTTGACCCCCTGTTCGAGGGGCGTGCGCACCTGCCAGTCAAAGTCACTGTTTGTCTTTGACGGGTCAAGCAGGATAGTGAAAGCGTCGTCTTCTCCGCGCGGGCGCACCTCTACCGGCTCGTCCAGCTTTATGTCCAACGCCTTGACGGTCGCGTCGAAAAGCTCCTTGATGGAGAAGTCCGTGCCCGAAGAGACGTGATAGAAGCCGCGCTCGCCTTTGCCGTCTAGTGCCAGCAGCACTACTTCCAGCAGGTCGTCCACGTAGACGAAGTCGCGCCGCGTGTCCATGACAAAGCACGGCTTGCCGTTCTTCAGCCTGTGATAAAAGGTCGGCAAAGGGCCGCTGATGTTCCTGGGGCCGTACGCGTTCGCCAGCCTGAACGAGATGAAATCAAGGCCGCTCAGTTGAATGTAATGCTCGCCGCCCGTCTTGCTGATGGCGTAACTGCTGCCTTCGGAGCGAATCGGGTGCGAGAGCGTAATCGGCTGCTCCAGTGGATGCAGGCCGTAGCAGAGCGCCGTCTGGAAATAGATGAGCCGCCTGGCGCCCGTGCGCTGTGTGGCTCGAACGATATTAGCCGTGCCTATGACGTTGGTGCGCGCGTCCTCCAGCCAGTTCTCGGGATCTTTGTATGCGGCTGCGGCGTGCACGACCTGCTCGGGCGCGAACTCGTCGAAGAGTCTGTCCACCTGTTGCTCGTCGGCGATAGTTCCCTCGACCAGCTTCAGATTGTCGTGCGGCTTGAGGTTGTCGCGCCTGCCGGTAGCGAAATTGTCTATGACCAAAACCTGATCGCCGCGCTCAAGCAGACGATCCGCCAAATTTGAGCCTATGAAACCGGCTCCGCCTGTAATCAGTATCTTCATGCTCTTTCCTTCATTTATTATCTTTGGGCCAGCTCTCTGTAGTACGACGCCTTGTCGTGAAACTCCTGCTGCCAGAGCTCAAGCGAGAGCAGGCCCCAAATTTTTCTGCCGAAGCGGGGCTCGGTGTCCAGCCCTTCCACGACTGTGCGATTATCTATGACATCACGACTGAGCGCTTTTTGAGTCGTCAGTATATCACGCACGAACTCGTGAGCCTCGCCGCGAATCCACTCGTTCAAGGGCGTGGGAAATCCCATCTTGTCCTTGCGGTCTACAATTACTTTGGGCAGGACGTGGCGCATGGCGTCCTTCAGGACGCGCTTCATAGTCCCGTCCTTGAACTTTATGTCTGCCGGGATGGTCGCGATCATCTCTATCAGCGGGTGGTCAAGGAAAGGGACGCGCGACTCTATGCCGTGCGCCATGCTGACGCGGTCTTCCACCTGAAGGAGCGCGGGCAAAAGCGTCTTGAAATCGAAATGCGTCATCAGGTCGAAGTAGGATTCCTTGCCCACGTTGTTCCCGTTAAAGACCGTGCGCAGGGACTCAAAGGGCGAATAGCCGTTGAGCATCTCCCAGCGAATTTCGTCATTCAGCTCCGGCGCGCGGTTGATGAGACGGAAGTAGCGCTTGTCCATCTCTTCAAACAGGCCTTCGCGCCAGAACTCCTGAAGGAGCGGCTTGTAATTCTTCAGCGCCGTTAAGTTCGGGATGATGGATTCGTAAGTGACGATGAAGTTGCCGTTATTCATCGTCCCGTCTATAGCCGCCTTGATGCACTGCTCGAAGTAGGCTATGAGGTAGCGCGTGTAGCCGCCGAAGATTTCATCGCCCCCCTGCCCGCCCAGCACCACCTTGCGCGAGCGAGAGGCGAGCATGGAGACCATGTACTGCGGGAATGAGCCGGGGCCCGCCACGGGGAAATCAAGATGATAGATGACTTTCCTGATGTTCTCTATGAAGTCGCTGGCCGTGATGTCGACCTCCTGCAACTCGAAGCCGCAGTGATCCGCCAGAGCGCGCGCGTAGCGGCTCTCGTCATAATCCTCGCTGAAGGAGAATTTGCCGGTAAAGCCTATGAACTCTCTGTCGGACTGCTTGCTTGAGAGCGAGGCGACGATTGAGGAATCCATACCGCCGCTCACGTAAGCGCCGAGCGGCACGTCGCTCCTCAGGTGCACGCGCACGCTGTCGGCCAGCATCTCCTGCAACTGCTCCTCGAAATACCTGGCCGTGTGCTCGAAATCCAGATGGTAGTAGACCTCCCAGTAGCGCTCGACGCTCAGCTGGCCGTTTCGTATGCGCAAGGTGTGCCCGGGCATCAGCTCGTGTATGTCCCTGAAGAGCGTGCGGCCCGAGAGGCAGAACTGGAAGGCCAGATATTCTTTGAAGGCTTCGAGGTTCGTCTCTATCTTTTTGACGAAGGGGAGCAGCGCCTTTATCTCTGAGGCGAAGTAGAATACATCGTCTACTATCGTGTAGTAGAAGGGCTTGATGCCGAATCGGTCTCGCGCGCAGAAGAGCGTCTGCTCCGCCTCGTCCCAGAGCGCGAAGGCGAACATGCCGCGCAGGTGATTGACAGAGTCCGCGCCCCACTTGCGATATGCCCTGAGCGCCACTTCAGTATCCGAAGTGGTGACGAACTGCTCGCGGCCTATCTCTTCGCGCAGCTCTATGTAGTTGTAGATTTCGCCGTTGTAGGTTATCCAGTTGCCAGCGCCGTCCGTCATCGGCTGGTCGCCCGTGCTCAAATCTATAATCTTGAGACGGCGGTGCGCGAAGCCGGCGTGATGGTTCGGGTGCTGCCACATACCTTCGCCGTCCGGGCCACGGTGCTGCAACTGCCGGTTCATGACGGCTATTTGTCGTCCCAAACCCGGTACGGGTTCAGAAGCTAAATTTAGGAGTCCTGCGATACCACACATATCAAGTTTCCGGTTGCCCCCTCAAGCGGCGAAGCCAAGATGAGACGGTCTGTTCAGAGTATCTGGCGACCAGCCAGCCGCGCACTTTCTGCTTCATCCTTATGACCGCGTACCAGCGCAGCATGACGACTACCCACGACAACCTGTCGGCGACCCGCATCCATCCTGAAATTAACGGGTTCTCGCGGCGGCCTTCGGGTAAGGCGTCGGGCGCGGCCGATAGCGACTGGGCGATCACCTGTTCGACAAAGCTCCGGTAGGTGTATTTGCCGGATTCAACAATGTCCCTGTAAGCCCTGTCCGTGATGCCCTGCCTGAGGTCGTCGCGCTTAATGTCATCGAGCACCTGATCGATATTGCTGAAATCCCTCTTCAGCTCTATGTAATGCTCGCCGGCAGTCAGTATATGATTATATTCCCCTTCAACGAGGACTTGGCAAGTCCGGGTGGCGCACGCTTCCAGGTGTCTGGGCGAGAGGGGAAAGAAACTCAGTTTGCCGTCCAGGCCGGGAAAGCAGGCGCTCTCCACCTCGTCAAAGTCTGCCTGCGGCCGGGACGTAAGGTATTCTTCGGTTCTTTTCCTGACCGCGCCGTTTCTGTCCAGAATACTTGCCCCGCCTTCGACCCCTAGCGTGTACTTACACCGTAACAAAAATTCGTACCAGGCGTCGCCTAAAAAGGTGTCCTCGGCGCGCGTAGAGATATCTGCCTTCAGGGCAGTCCGCCGCACTCTTTCCTGAAAAACGTCTGCTATCTGCGTCTTTAAGAAGCCGTGGCGTCCCAGCCAGGGCGCGGCCTTGTAAGCCCTGTAGCCTATATCTATGACCCTTCGGCCAGCCGTTCTGGCGAGCGCGTTGATGCGCGCAATCGTGCCGTCCTCCAGATAGCCCGTAAGGACTGTGGTGAACTTCACCCTCTCACGGTCTACGGAGTGATAAATCTTCGGCCACTCCGACGGGAGAGCTACGGAAAAGACGTGGCTCACGCCGAACTCGTTGATGAAATCACAGACGACATCCGTGTGGAGAAACTCGTCCTGCGGCAGCGCGACCTTGACCGCGTCCAGCGCCTTTAGCGGTCTCGCCTTTCTCAACATCTTTTCAAAATAGCCGGCCGTCCAGCGCGTGGACAGAAAAATCGTGTGAAATATTATCAGGTCAAAGCGCATGAACCTGAAGTACCAGGGCACGCTGCGCACGGACAGGTTCAGATAGAAGACCCTCTGTTTCGAATACCTTTGGAAAGAGTATAGGTGGTCTTTTATGGTCGCTCGCACCGGGTATTGGTCGCCGCAGTATATGACCAGAACGTTGTACATACTCATGCCGCCGGGAGGATATAAAATTTACGGCCTTCGACTATAAAGTACGCAGGCTCGAACGGAGGAAAGTAGAAGGCCCGAGCCTTTCTGTCAACCTCCCGCAGGTCTTCTATATTTTTTATCTCGCGCAAAGTATCCAGAGAGTTGCGCGGGTAAAATGTGCCCTGCCCCGTGGCCGTCTCCCTAGGCACCTGCCTGCCTTCCGAGAGGTGAGCTACCAGTTTCCTGAAGGCGGATTCCCCGGCCCGACCGGCCTTCTCGTACAGGCTTTGCGCCGTCTCAGCAGGCTCAATCTCAAACGTCTCTTCAAAAGCGATGAAGCCTTCGTCCACCTCTTCCGTCATCCAGTGTATGGTCGAAGTGTAGTAACGCTCTCCGTTGAGTATGGCGTGATTGCAGGCGTTGTATCCCTTGTAAGCCGGAAGCTTAGCATTGTGCAGGTTGAACGCAAAATTATCCACCAGAGACAAAATCTCTCCCGGCAGTATCCAGGCGTGCTGCACAGAGATAATCGCATCTATCTGTTCCCGTACGATCAGGCTCTTTATCTCGGCGCTGCGCCTCCTGTCGTTCGGGATAAACTCTATCCCGTCGCGCACGCACTCCGTGTAGATGGTATTCG
>DASVVZ010000205.1:0-5725 GCA_036389875.1 Pyrinomonadaceae bacterium | reverse complement strand
CTGCGTGGCGCTTGAGTAGCCGGGCTGCTCTTCCAGCGCGAGGCCGTAATGGCGCGCCGCTTCCAGCAGCCGGCCGCGCTTCTCGTAAACGCGGCCCAGATTGAAATGCGGAAAGGCGTAGGATTCATAGCGCGGGGCCTTGAGAGCACGATTGAACCAGCGCACGCAGTCGTAAATGTCTCCCTTGGCGATCAGGTAGCTGCCTATGTCGTTGTAAGGATTGCCGAACGTGGGGTCTACGCGGATCGCTTCGAGGCATTCTTCTATGGCCTCGTCGTATCGCTCCTGAAAGCTATAGACCCAACCGAGGAAGGTATGCGCTTCGGCTGTCGGATAGACGGCTATGGAGTGATGGTAAAGCTCTATGGCCGCGTCGTAATCCTCTTCGAGCTGTGCCTGATAAGCCCGCCCGAAAAGCTCCATGGCCTCCTGCCTCAACTCATCAACTGAGGAATCATCCATCATAAAAGCGAGTTTTTAGTTTTCAGTTAAACGCGAACCCGTATTTGCTGGAAACTGAAAACTGTTCTTCTCATTTGTCACTCGTGTCCAGCCGCTTGATGCGCCCGTCCGTGCGAGGGGCTATTGATTTGCCTGCGACAATGGCTTTTCTCAGAACTTCAGGCGCGCGCTCGGCCTGCTCCGGCCTGATTAGGAAGCGCTGGTTCTGAAGCACCTTGTAGTCGTCGCCGCCCTCGACAGCCATAAACGTAGTCGTCGCGAGCGTGTAAGTTTTCCTGTCGTCAAGCGGCTGGCCGTTGACCGTCACTTCCGTGACGCGAGAGCCTGCGGGGCGGCGCGCGTCGAAGGTAAAGCGAAGCCCCGAAACCTGCGGGAATCTTCCGGGCTCTTTGTCTTCGCGGCTGCGGCTGACGCCGTGTTCAAGCGCCGCGCGAATAGTTGCGCCAGTGACTTCAAGCTTCACCACAGGGTTCGGGAAAGGCAGAATCGAGAGCACGTCGCGCCTAGTCAAATCGCCCGCTTCGATAATAGTGTCGGCGCGGATCGAGCCGCCATTCAGGATGGCAACGTCCGCGCCCGTCTGAGCGCGGAAAGCGTCTGCAATGAGGTTGCCCACATTCGTTTCTTCTGAGCGGCTGGGCTCGTCGCGCGCGTCCAGCGCGACATCCGTGCGGCCCACGCGCTCGTCCAGCTCCTTCAGGAGCTTCTCGTATTTACGCACTATGGGGGCAAAGGCAGGGTCGTCCGCAATCTCGTTCGTGACGGGGATTGCCTCCCAGTCTATGCTCTCCAGCCTTCCGCTCCCCGCGTAGATGTTCAGTTGAACGCGCGCCATCTCGCGCGCGTCCGAAGTCATCTTGAAGATTGGCGTGCGCCCGGAAAGTGATTCGAGCAGAGTGTGCTCGTGGCCGCCTATGATTACGTCGAAATCCGCGCAACGCGCAAGCTCCTTGTCTTCGCGCATGGTCAGGTGCGTGAGGCCTATGACGACGTTCGCTCCGCGCGAGCGCATCTCCGGCACGAGGCGGCGCGCCACGTCGCAGGGGCTTAAGAAATCCACGTCGGGACCGGGGCGCGAGGTCGTCTTCGTTTCGGGCAGCACCAGGCCGATGATGCCTACCTTGACCCCTTCAAACTCGCGTATCACGTAGGGCGGCGTGTCGCCGAAGGGCTTGCCCGTCTTCCTGTCTATGACGTTTGCGCCCAGCCAGCCGAAGCGCGACTCCTTCATGCGCTCTCTCAAAACTTCCGGCCCGAAGTCGAATTCATGATTGCCGAAGACCGAGTAATCAAGCCCCACTGCGTTCCAGGCGTCGATCATCTGCGCGCCCTTGTAGGTCAGCGATTCAACCGAAGGCGAGATGGTATCGCCCGAAAGCAGAAAGAGAGTGTTCGGCGTCTTCTCCATAATCTGCCTGCGCAAAGTCGAGACGCGGGCGAGGCCGCCCCTCAGGCCACGGTCTGCGGGCGTGAAGCGATAAACGTCGTTCACTTGCAGTATGACTACGCGCACGATGCGCTCGTCCTGCTTCGTAGCGTCCTGCTGCGCGAACGCGCCTTGCGCCGTCAGCAGAATAAAAAAGAGTATGAAAGCGCCGCTTCCCTTGCGGCCCGCGATGAGATTCATCTTAAGCTTGCCCCGCATCTAATTTTTATGAGTACTAAATTCAAGAGTTATTCACAGTAGGACACCGCCCTGGAATCAATGCCGACTGGTGAGCCGTTGAATCCTTGAATTATACTCAGTTCAAGCGACCCGCGCCAACAATGCTTTTTATGCACGCGTGCAAGACACGAGGGATCGCATCAATATGTTCAGAATACGAAACGGTCATTAAGACTTTATGAAGAATCCAAATCAGCTACAGATAGAGCTGGCCGAGCGCCTCTCCGCCCCGTCGAAGGATGAAGCCGTGGCCGTCTGCGTTTTCAGGGGCGAGAGTGTGGCAGCGCCGGACGAGGCCGTCCGGCGCGCTTGCGAGCGGCTCATGCAGGACGGCGAGTTCGAGGGGAAGGAAGAAACGTCGCTTCTCTTTCACTCTTCGGACGAAAGCGGCGCTCGGCGCATATTGCTGCTGGGCGCAGGCGACCGGGCGGGTTTTGACAGCCCCGCACTGAGACGCGCGGCGGGCATGGCCGTGAGACAGGCTCGCGCGGCTCGCATCAGGCGTCTATCTCTTCTTCTTCCAGACTCGGAGGACAGCCCGGCCATGACGCGCGCCGCGACCGAAGGGGCGGTGCTTGGCCTTTATGAGAACGATTTTTATCAACGCCGCGAAGAGGAGAGCGCGCCGTTGGAAGCCCTGACGATAATCGTCAGAGAGGCGGGCGACGAGTTGCGTGCAGAGCTGGAGCGCGGGCGAATTGTGGCCGAGAGCGTCAACTGGACGCGTGCGCTTTCGGATGAGCCGGGCGCAACGCTCCCGCCGCGCGAGTTTGCGCGACGCGCGGCAGAGATGGCAGGGGAGTTCGGTCTCACCGTAGAGTCCCTGGACGCCGTAGAGATTCAGTCGCGCGGCCTCGGGGCGTTGTGGGGAGTCGGCAAAGGCTCGGACAACGAGCCCGCACTCATAGTGATTCGTTATGAGCCCGAAGAGGCTGTAGAACCTGATGAGCTATGGGCTTTTGTCGGCAAAGGAATCACCTTCGACACGGGCGGCATCTCTATCAAGCACGGCCTGGACATGTACGAGATGAAGGCAGACATGGCTGGCGGCGCAGCAGTCCTGGGCGCCGTGCGCGCCATCGCCCAACTGAAGCCGCGCCGTAGAGTAGCTGCCATAGTGCCGGCCGCGGAGAACATGCCGTCAGGCCGCTCAATCAAGCCGGGCGACGTTGTGCGCACGCTCGCCGGCTACAACGTGGAGGTCGTGGACACGGACGCGGAAGGCCGGCTCGTCTTAATAGACGGCATAGCTTACGCGCGCCGTCTCGGCGCAACACGCATAGTTGACCTGGCAACGCTGACCGGCTCTGTCATCATCGCTCTGGGCAATCACAGGGCGGGCCTTTTCAGTAACGACGACGAATGGGCCGGGCGCGTGACGGAGGCTGCCGAGCGCGCGGGCGAGCCCGTCTGGCGCATGCCCGTAAGCGATGATTACAAGAAGCGCATAGAATCGGACGTGGCGGATTTCAAGAACTACGGCGGCCGGCCAGACGCCACGGCAGCCGCGCTCCTGCTGAGTAAGTTCGCTGAAGCGACGCCCTGGGTTCATCTGGACATAGCCGGCACGTCGTGGAATGACGTCCCGGAGCCGCACGCTCCCAAGGGCAGCACGGGCACAGGCGTACGCACGCTAGTAGAACTGGTCTGCGGCTGATTTCTTATCAGATGAAAGACGCGGGCCGTTCGAGCGCAAGCTGCGCTCAGCTCGCAGGTAGAGCACAGGGGATAATGGACGAAACGATTTTTCTTACAGGCTTTCCGGGCTTCATAGCCGGCCGGCTGGTCAAACGATTAGCCGCGGCGGACGCGCGCTTTCTTCTTCTAGTCCAGCCCGCATTGAAGGAGCGAGCACGCCAGGACATAACGCGCCTGGCGGAAGAGACGGGCGCGCCCGAAAGCCGCTTTAGCATAGTAGAAGGCGACATCACCAAAACGGATTTGGGCATGGAGCCCGCCGCGCTTGAAGCTGCCCGGAAAGAGACCACTACGCTCTTTCATCTTGCAGCCATTTATGATCTGGCAGTCGCGGCCGATATAGCCCGGCTGGTCAACGTAGAAGGCACGCGCAACGTCAACCGCCTGGCTCGCTCTCTGAAGAACCTGCGCCGTTACCACTATGTCTCAACCTGTTACGTTGCGGGCAAACGCAAGGGGCTGATTCTGGAGGACGAGCTGCGGCACGAAGCCGGCTTCCGCAATCACTACGAAGAGACGAAACACCTGGCCGAGATAGAGGTGGATGAGCTGAAATCGGAACTGCCCGTGACGATTCATCGCCCATCGGTGGTATGCGGCGATTCCCGCACGGGCGAAACTGCCAAGTACGACGGCGTCTACTATCTGATTCAATACCTGCGCATGCAGCCGCGCCTTCTCTCCCTCATCAACATAGGAAATCACAAGGTGCGTCTGAATCTGGTGCCGGTGGATTTCGTAGTAGAAGCCATGGCTACACTTGCGCAGGACGAGCTCGCGGTGGGCGCAACGGTTCAGCTGGCAGACCCGTCGCCTCTCACCACCCACGATCTCTTCGAGGAAATCGCCCGCTCGCTAGCGGGCCGCAGCTCTCGACTGACGGCTCCGCCCAAACTGGTTCGCCCCTCCCTGATGCTTCCCTTCTCGCCCTCAATAACGGGGCTTCCGCACGCAGGCGTTCCATATTTCTTCATAGACCAGACCTACGACACGACCCGCGCCACACGGCTACTGGAGCCGCACGGCGTCCGTTGCCCTCCATTCCCGGGTTACGTCAACGCCCTCATAGACTTCGTCGTGCGCCACCCGAAGCTGTAAATATAGAGACCGAATTTGGGACCTTAGCTTTGCCTTTCAGCGACACTTGACAAACCCACGGTTTAGAATTATTCTAAATCCAGCTAAAACAATCATGACAAAAGGCAATGGAGTTCAGGGAGGCACAAGGGCGCTGACGCCTCAGCGTGAGGTCGTGCTGCGAGTAATTCAGGAGAGCGACAATCACCTGACTGCCAGCGAGATTTTCGAGGTTGCGCGCCGTTTGCGTCCTTCCATCAGTTTTGCGACCGTCTACAACTCGCTGCGTTACCTGAAGGACGCGGGGCTGATACACGAAATCAGCTTCGGCAACGGCGCGAGCCGGTATGACAGAGAGACGGACAGGCATGACCACGCCATCTGCACGGGGTGCGGGCGGCTTGAGGATTTCGATTTGACCGCGACGGCCGAGTTGCTTCGCGCCGCGGCTCGCAAATCTAAGTTCAAGCCCGAGTCGATTCATCTGACTCTGCGCGGCCTCTGTCCTGATTGCCGCGAGGGGCGTGAGTCGCGGGCGTAAAAGGATTTTGAAGCGCGCGGCACGAGGGCGCAAGACCAGAGGCCTTGAGCCAACCCGCGCGGCTTCTCTTGAAAAGCAATCAAACATATATCTTTTGAAGGGTATTGGAGGAAATTAAATGTCAGCAACCGCACCAGCAACAGAGAGGGCTATGGTAGGACAGCCCGCTCCCGATTTCGATATGGCTTCGACCAAGAACATGGAGAAGCTGAACGAGAACGTTAAGCTTTCGGACTACAAGGGCAAGTGGTTAGTGCTCCTGTTCTATCCTTTGGATTTCA